>JBEKYV010000420.1:0-3549 GCA_049510515.1 Solirubrobacteraceae bacterium
GTTGGATTTGTGGATTCGCCGACCGTGTCGCGATCCGACCCCGCCGATACAACACGCCCAGCAGCACAGCCAGCAATGTCGTCGCCCCGAGATACCCGATCTCCGCGCGAAGCACCTGTTCACCCACCGCGGGAACGAACATCCATCCCAGGAACACCACGGCCGCGGCGAGCCAGCAGAGCGCGGCGGCGCGGGCGCGGTTGCGAGCCAGGGCGGCCTGGTTGAGGGTGCCCGACGCGAGGTGCATGCCCATGCCGAGGCCGACGAGGGCGAGGCCGACGCGGTTGTAGGTGTAGGTTTGGCCGAACAGGATGTGGCCCATCACAAACGGGCCGATCAGCAACAGGCCGAGCGCCACGGCGGCGGCGAAGGCCACGATTGCTCGCAGGGTGAGACGGATCGCATGGGCGAAGGCGGCGTGGCCCTCGCGGGCCTCCAGGCCGGTGAGGTGGGGCAAAAGCGAGGTTTGGATCGCCTGGAAGAGCTGCAGCGGGGCGCGGGCGATCAGCATCACGTTGAACACGATTCCCGCGAGGGCCTTGTCGGGGGAGAGCGCGTCCACCGTCAACACCGAGGCGTTGAGGAGCGTCTGCTCGGAGAGCATGATCCCGGAGACCCACAACGCGAAGCGTCCTCCGCGTGAGAGCGAGAGTTCCTCGTGGGCTGCCACCTCCTGCACGCCCTCGGTGCCCGGGCCGGCGAGTGCCGCGTCGGCCTCGTCGGCGGTGAACGCCGCAGCGTCTGGAGGGGGTTGGTCTACGCCTGAAGGAATGGTTTGTACCCCGGCGTCGTGGCGCTCCCGCGCCGCCCGCGCGAACGCGGCGGGCACCACCACCAGCGAGAGCAGCGGCGCAGCGGCGATCCCGAGGGCGACAGCGGTCTGGCCGCTGGTCAAACCGAGCGCGACCGCCAGCGCGAAGCAGATCCGCGAGGTGGACTCCATCAGCACCAGCGCGCCGAACAGGCCGAAATACTGGTGGCCGGCGAGCCAGCCGCGCGCAAAGTAGCTGCCGGCGTAGGCGAGCGTGCCGACGAGCAGCACCCAGTAGAGCGCGGTGTAGCCGTCGAAGAGCTGGTGGATCAGCTGTTCGTGCAGCGCCAGCGCGACGAGCAGGAACAGCAACGCGAAGCCGGCCTGTAGCGCGAGCGGCACGCGCAGCGGATGCTCGGCATGACCGTGGGCGCGGCGCTCGGCGATCGTCCGCGAAAGCAGTTGTTCGACGGGGCGGTAGATCACCGAGATCACGACGAACATCACCGACCACAGCACGTCAAGGCGCTGGGCCGCTTCTTCGCTCAGCACGTGGGAGGCGATCGAGAAGTAGGCGAACGTCAGCAGCCCGGTCGCGGCGATCCCCATGGAGAGCAGCCGCGCGCCGCTGCTGTAGGAGCGGGTCGGCTCGCCTGCCGGTGCCTGACCCGATGCCCGCGGCGAGGGGGGGCCGTCGGTGGTGGGGGGCGTGGAGGAGGGGGTGGCGGGGATCGCGGGGGCGTCGGGGTCGGGGGAGGGCACGCCGGTCACTGGCGGAGGGGCGAGGTCAGAGCCGGACAAGCAGCATCGTCCACGGGAAGGGCGAGCGCACCTCGGTGACCGTCCCGTGGCGCGCGAGCAGGCGCACGAACGAGCGCCGCGACCAGTGGTTGAGGTGCCCCGGGGTGTTGCCGAGCTCGCGCAGGTAGGCGCCGCGGGCCATGTTGAGCCCGCGCCACAGCGGCTCGCGCGGCACCGACACGAGCAGGTGGCGCGAGGCGCAGCGCGCCATCTCGGCGAGCGTGTGGTGGGGATCGGGCACGTGCTCCAGTACCTCAATCGCGGAGGCGAGGTCGAACTCGCCGTCGGCGAACGGGAGATTCTCGGCAGGCATCACGCGGTACTCGAGGTTGGGTGCCTGCCGCTGCGCCCAGCCGGCCTGGATCGACTCCTCCTCCAGATCGATGCCGACGATCCGCCGTCCCCGAAGCCGCTGCGCCCACCTGTGCACCAGCACCCCCTCGCCACAGCCCACGTCCAGCAGCGACCCGGGGTCGGCAAGCGCGAGCAGCTCGTCGAGGTCGCGCTCAAACCCCGCCATCAGCCGCCGCGCCAGCGGGTTGGTGGAGCCGTACTTGTCGTAGGTGTTGCCCGTGACGACGCCGTCGCGGGAGAGCGTGACGTCGGTGCTCAAGCCCCGATCACCTCGCGCTCTTGGGGCTGCGCGCGCGTGTTGCCATCGGGCAGTGGATGGGCGCCCGGAGACGACCGGGCACTGCCAGGTTCGTAGTGCGACGGAGGCACGTCCAGCTGCAGCTCGATCCGCCTCACCCGCTCGAACGTGCGCTGCGAAAGCACCCGCTGCGCCGCGAGCAGGTCGCCGATCACGCCGAGCGCCCACAGGACGATGGCGGCGATGAACAGCACCGCGCCGAGGATCAGCGACTGCACGTGGCCCTTGCCGTTGCCTTCGGCGTAGGCGACGACGAAGCGGATCCACACGCCGAGCGCCGCCACGCCGATCACCGCGGCGAGGCTCCAGAAGATCCGCAGCGGCTCGTACTGGGCGTAGATGCGGAAGATCGACACCGCGTTGCGGCGCACGTACGCCCCCATCGAGGGGAACAGGCGCGACTCGCGGGTGACGGGGTTGGTGCGCACCGGCACGTGCTCGACCGCCACCAAAAGCTTGCCCGCCTGGATGATCGTCTCCAGGGTGTAGGTGAATTTCGAGACGACCTGCACCTGCAGCGCCGCCTCGCGGTTGTAGGCGCGAAAGCCTGAGGTCGTGTCGGGCACCGAGGTGGAGGAGGCCTGGCGCACGACCCACGAGCCCAGCCGCTGCAAAAGCTTCTTCAGCGGCGAGAAGTGCTCGATCGATTCCACCTCGCGGTCGCCCACGACCATGTCGGCGCGGCCCTGGAGGATCGGTGCGACCAGCCGCGCGATGTCGGGGCCGTAGTACTGGTTGTCGGCGTCGGTGTTGACGATCACGTCGGCGCCCAGCTTCAGGCAGGTGTCGAGGCCGGCCTGGAAGGCTGTGGCGAGGCCCTTGTGGTTGGTGAGCGCCACGAGATGGTCGACGCCATGACCCCTCGCCACCTCGATCGTCTCATCGCTGGAGCCGTCGTCGATCACCAGCCACTCGACCGTGTCGAAGCCCTCCAGCTCGCGTGGCAGCTCGGCGAGCGTCAGCGGCAGTGTCTGGGCCTCGTCCCAGCAGGGGATCTGGATGATCAGCTTCATTGCGGGCAGGGTCTTTCCACAGGCCCAAAGCCTACCCCGTCGGGCTTACGCCCCCCGCAAGGACTTTACCCCGAGCGGGGCGCAGGGTGAGCCGGGGCGGGGGCGCGGCGCATAAGCTCTACCCAATGCAGAGCGCAACGCTCGCCCGGCCCCGGCGCGACCACTCACTGCTTGCGCGCCTGCGCGCCGTGCCGAGCGCCACCTGGACGAAGCTGGGCTTCGCCGCGCTCTGCGTGGCGGCGCTGGTGGGGTACTTCGCCTTCCCCACCTACCCCACCTACGACTCCTTCTACGCGCTGCTGTGGGGGCGCGACCTGCTGCACCTGCAGCTG
>JBEKYV010000421.1:0-4895 GCA_049510515.1 Solirubrobacteraceae bacterium
ACGCCGGCATCCCCAAGCGCCTGAGCGAGCACGAGCGTTCCCGCCACGCCGGCTTGGGCGCCTCGGAAGGCAGGCCCGGCCTCCTCCAGCGCGAGCAGCGAGAGCACGCCGGCCGGCTCGACGCGCTCTTCGCTCGCCGCGCCATCCCGGTCGGCTGCCGGAGCGTCGGCCGATAGCGCCCGCAAACGGCCCGCCAGCTCCTCGCGATCGCCCGCGTTAGCGTCCACCTCGACCACCAGCGGCCGGGCGCTGTGTGCCGCCAGTGCTTCGACGATGTTCGCGATCGGCCGCTCAGCGGAGTGCCCTGCCGGGGCAACCACCAGCCACGTGCCCGACAAAGCGGGTGCATCGCGGTCGCCGACCGGCGACCACCGGACGCGGTAACGCCACGCCTCGCCGGTTCCGAGCGCCGCCGCCGGCTGTGGCTCTGCCCAGTAGCGCTCGCGCTGGAAGGCGTAGGTCGGCAACCGCACCCGCTTGGCGTCGCTGCCCACGAACAGGGCGCCCCAATCCACCTCCAAGCCCCGCACCCACATCGCCCCAAGTCCCGCGAGCAGGGCTTGCTCCTCGGGCTGCCCGGCGCGCAGCAGCGGCGTGGCCAGCGCGTGAACATCGGCTTCGGGCGTTGAGCCCGCAGGGGTGGGCGTGGCCGCCACATCCTCCAGGCACTCCTCCACCATCGCGCTCAGCGGCCCGTCGGGCCCCAGCTCCAGGAAGCTGCGCACGCCCTCCTCCCACAAGCAGCGAACGCCCTCGGCGAAGCGCACCGGCTCGCGCACGTGGCGCACCCAGTGCTCGGGGGTGCACAACTCCTCTTTTGCGACCCCACCAGTGCGGTTTGACACGAGCGGGATCCGCGGCTCCTCGAAGGTCACCGTCTCCGCGACCTTGCGGAACTCCTCCAGCATCCCTCCCATGCGGGGAGAGTGGAAGGCGTGGCTGACGCGCAGCCGCTTCGTGCGGCGGCCGCGCTCCTGCCACATCCCGACCAGCTCCGCCACCGCGTCCTCATCGCCCGAGACGACCACCGAGGCGGGGGCGTTGACAGCCGCCAGCGCCACCCGCTCCTCCCAACCGTCGAGCGCCGTGAACGACTCCAGCACCTCAGCCTCCGAGGCGGCGATTGCCGCCATCGCGCCGCCCTGCGGCAGCTCCCCCATCAGCCGCCCCCTGGCCGCCACCAGGCGGCAGGCGTCCTCCAGCGAGAAGACGCCCGCCACGTGAGCCGCTGCCAGCTCGCCCACCGAGTGGCCGATCAGGAAGTCGGGACGCACGCCCCACGCCTCCAGCAGGCGGTACAGCGCCACCTCCAGCGCGAACAGCGCCGGCTGGGCCAGGGCGGTGCCGTCGAGCGCAGAGCTCTCCTCGCCGAGCACAGCGCCCTCCTCGCCAAACACGACACCCCGCAGCGGGTGCTCCAAGTGCCGGTCGAGCTCGGCGCACACCTCGTCGAACGCCGCCGCGAACGGCGGGAGCGCCTCGTACAACTCGCGGCCCATGCCTACGCGTTGCGCGCCCTGGCCGGTGAACAGGAAGGCCGTCTGCCCATCCACGACGCCGGTGGGGGCGCCGATCAATGCGCCGCCCGTCTCCCCATCCGCGAGCGCCGCGAGGCCGTCGAGCAGCTGCTCGCGATTCTCGCCAAGCACCACCGCCCGCTGCTCCAGCGCCGCTCGCGCGGTGAGCGAGAGCGCCACGTCGGCGGCCCCAGCGTCGGCGTCGGCGTCGGCGTCGGCGAGGAACCGTTGCAGTCGCCCGGCCTGAGCCTGCAGGGCGCCGCCGCGACCGGACACGACCCAGGGCAGCACGCCCGGGACAGGCCGACGCCTCGACCCATCCTCCAGGGCAGACCGCGCCCCCGGCTCGTTCTCCAGGACCGACCCCGACTGGTCGCCGGCGCCGGCCGTGCCGGGCAGCGGCGCCGCATCCAAGCGGGGCGCCTCCTCGAGAATCACGTGCGCGTTGGTGCCGCTGACCCCGAACGAGGAGATGCCGGCGCGGCGCGGGTGGCCGTTGCTGCGCCACGGCCGCTCCTCGGTGAGCAGCGACACGGCGCCCGCGCTCCAGTCGACCCCGCTCGAAGGCCGGTCCACGTGCAGCGTCCGGGGCAGCCGCTCGTGGCGCAAGGCCATCACCATCTTGATCACCCCGGCGACGCCCGCCGCCGCGGCGGCGTGGCCGATGTTGGACTTCACCGACCCCAACCACAGGGGAGCGTCTGCCGGGCGGTCCTGGCCATAGGTCGCCAGCAACGCCTGCGCCTCGATCGGGTCGCCGAGCGTGGTGCCCGTCCCGTGCGCCTCCACCGCGTCCACCTCCTCGGGGGCGAGGCCGGCGTTGGCGAGCGCCTGCATGATCACGCGCTGCTGGGATGGGCCGTTGGGGGCCGTCAGCCCGTTGCTGGCACCATCCTGGTTGACCGCGCTGCCGCGCACCACGCCCAGCACCTCGTGGCCGTGGAGCTGTGCGTCGGAGAGCCGCTCCAGCAGCAGCATCCCCACGCCCTCGCTCCAGCCCGTGCCATCCGCCGCCTCGGCGAACGACTTGCAGCGCCCGTCCGGCGCCAGGCCGCGCTGGCGGCTGAACTCGACGAACGCGTCGGGCCTCGCCATCACCGCGACGCCGCCCGCCAGCGCCAGCGAGCACTCGCCCGCGCGCAGCGACTGTGCGGCCCAGTGCAGCGCCACCAGCGATGAGGAGCAGGCCGTGTCGATCGACACCGCCGGGCCCTCCAGCCCGAGCGTGTACGCCACGCGGCCGGAGGCCACGCTCGCCAGGCCGCCCGTCAGCCGGTACCCGTCCAGCCCCTCCGGGCCGTCCATCCCCACCATGTAGCCGCTGGAGGTGACGCCAGCGAACACGCCGCTCGGGGTCCCGCGCAGCGACTCGGGGTCGATCCCCGCGTCCTCCAGCGCCTCCCAGCACGCTTCCAGCAGCAGCCGCTGCTGCGGGTCCATCGCGAGCGCCTCGCGCGGGCCGATCCCGAAGAAGGGGGCGTCGAACTCGGCGGCGTCGTATAGGAAGCCACCCGCGCGCGCGTACGTGGTCCCCGCGCGATCCGGATCGGGGTCGTACAGGGAATCCAGGTCCCAGCCGCGGTCGCCCGGCAGGCTCCCGATCGCGTCGCCCCCCGCGGCGAGCAGCTCCCACAGATCGCCCGGCGAGCGGACCGACCCCGGGTAGCGGCAGCCGATGCCGACGATCGCCACCGGCTCCTCGACCGGCCTCACCGCCGCGATCGCCACCGCCGCCGATGCGCCCGTGGCCTGCGCCAGCAGGTAACTCGCCAGCGCCTGCGGCGTGGGGTGGTCGAACACCAGGCCGCTCGCCAGGCGCAGCCCCGTCGCCGTCGCCAGCCGGTTGCGCAGCTGCACGCCCGCCAGCGAGTCGAACCCCAGCTCTCTGAACGTCCTCTCCGCCTGCACCGCCTGCGGGGAGGCGTGGCCCAGCACCTCCGCCGCCTGCTCGCGCACCAGCTCCAACACCACCCGCTCGCGCTCGCCCACCGGCATTGAGGCCAGGCGCGACCGGCAGACGCCGCGCTTGAGTGTGCGAGCACGCGCTGCCAATCGACGTCCGCCACCACCAGCTGCGACTCGCCGTGGTCGAGCGCCCACTGCAACCCTTCGAGCGCCGGCTCGGCCGCCATCGCCCGCATGCCGGCCGCGCGCAGACGCTCGCCGACGCCGGCCGCCATCCCCTCCCCGGCCCACGAGCCCCACGCCAGCGAGCTCGCCGGTAGGCCGCGTCCGCGACGCAGCTCCGCCAGCGCGTCGAGGTAGGCGTTGCCCGCCGCATACGCCCCCTGGCCGCCGCTGCCGAGGGTGGCGGCGATCGAGGAGAACAGCACGAACGCGTCCAGCTCCAGCCCCTCCGTCAGCTCGTGCAGCAGCCACGCCGCGTCGACCTTCGCGCGCAGCACGCCCCTTAGGCGCTCGACCGTCAGCCCGTCGAGCAGCCCGTCGTCCAGCACGCCCGCCACGTGGAACACACCCGACAGCGGGCACTCCGGGGAGATCCCGCCGAGCAGCTCCCGCAGCTGCGCGCGGTCGGCCACGTCGCAGCGACAGACGCTCGCCCGCACACCGAGCGCCTCCAGCTCCTCGACCAGCTGGGTGGCGCCGGGTGCATCCGGGCCACGGCGGCTGGCCAGCAGGATGTGCTCGGCGCCGCGCGCCGCCAGCCAGCGTGCGACGTGAGCGCCCAGCGCGCCCGTCCCGCCGGTCACCAGCACCGTGCCCCGCGGGCGGTATGCCCTTCCTGGCGGGCCACCGGAGGCTGCCCGTACCAGCCGCCGCACGAACACTCCGTCGGCGCGCACCGCCAGCTCGTCCTCGTTGCTCTCTTCGGCCGCACGGCCCCCTCCGAGCACACCACCCGCGGCGGCCGCACCGCTTGCCGCAGCGTCGCCGCGCCCCCCGGCGAGCACATCGCACAGACGCTCGAGCGCGCGCTCATCGCACTCCACCGGCAGGTCGCAGAGCCCGCCCCAGCGGGTCGGCTCCTCCAGCGCGAGCACCCTGCCGAGCCCCCACACCTTGCCGGCGGCCGCGCTCACAACCGGGTCGTTGGTGCCCACCGACACGCCTCCCTGCGTCACGCACCACAGCGGTGCACCCACACCGGCGTCGCCCAACGCCTGCGCCAGCACCAGCGTCCCCGCGACGCCGGCCGCCGAGGCGCCGTCGCCGTCGCTGAGCGCGGCCAGCCAGAGCACGCCGTCGGCGGTGTCGCACTCGCGCAATCGCTCCGCCAGGGCCTCGCGGGTCGCGTCCTCGTCGAGCTGCACCACCGCAGCGTGGGCACCCCGCGCTTGGAGGGACTCCGCCACCCCGGTGAGTAGCTCGTCCATGGCATTCCCCGTGGGCACGACCACCAACCAGCTCCCCGGCAAC
>JBEKYV010000422.1:0-3519 GCA_049510515.1 Solirubrobacteraceae bacterium
CGGCCAGCAGCGAGGTGAAGTAGATCGCGCCAAACCGCACCGACCCGAGCGCGGGCTCGAGCATCATGCCGAGCAGGTACAGCAGGTACATGTTGAAGCCGATGTGCAGCAAATCCACGTGCAGGAAGCCGCTCGTCAGGAGGCGGTAGTACTGGTGGCCTTCGGAGATCGCGGCCCTGTACAGATCGCCTTCGTTGATCACTTTGCCGTACGCCTCTCCGGTGAGCGTGAACTGGCCCTGCTCGGTGAGGTAGACGATCACGTTGATCGCGATCAGCGCGTAGGTGACCCTCGGCACCGTCGCCATCTCCCGCATCCGCACGACCTTCGTGCGCTGCGAGGCGCACTCCGGGCAGCGCATCCCCACCGGCGTGGTGGTCATGCAGTCGGGACAGATCGGCCGCCCGCACGAGGAGCATGCAACCGCGGTCTCGCGGGAGGGGTGGCGGTAGCAGGTGGCCATGGGCGGATGCAGAGCCTACCTGGCCGCCCGCGGGATCCAGGGGCGGGCGCGCTGTTCGGATAGGACCGCCCGCGGGTATCCCGGCGAGGGCGCTGTTCAGATAGGACCGCCCACCGGCATCCAGGCGGCGCGCTGTTCAGGTCGCCGTTCTACACCGAGCCGACGATCACCGGCGTGCGCGTCGGTTTGAGGCTGCCGCCGAGCGGCTCGTCGGTCACCAGCACTTTGCTCACCCCGTGCAGGTCGCCGGGCACCCCCACCGAACCAGACCCGGTTTTGGTGACGGAGAACAGCGCGTCGGTCGGGAGCGGCGCTTCGGTGCCGTGCTCCAACCACACCTCATAGATGCGCCCGGGCGGCGGCGCCGGCATCCCCACCACGACCAGTTCCAGACGCGAGCCGACCTTACGCAGCTCTGCGGTGGCGTGATGGCCGGGAGCGACGACAACCGCGCGGATCACCTCCGTGCGGACGCTCGAGCCGGAGCTGAATGCCAGCCCGCCGATCACCACACCCACACCGAGTGCCCCTACCAGCCCGGGAAGCAGGCGCCTCGGGAACAGGCCCCGCAGGGTGGAGCGCTCGCCTGCCGATGAACGTGAACGCGTCCGGCCGCCCACCGCGTGCGTACCTGCACCCGCGCGCCCCGACGCCGAGGCATCCGCCGCGCCGCCAACCGCCTCACGCTGTTCGGCCTCGGCGCGCGCGGCGCCGAGCACCTTGGCACGCAGGCCCCGCCGAGCCCTGACGGGCGGCACGCCGACCGCGAGCAGGTCGACCACCGGCTGCAGCTGGGCGACCTCCGCCTGGCAGATCGAGCATCCGGCGAGATGCTCCGTGTACGCCCCCAGCTCCTGCTCGGCGAGCGCCGAGAGGACGTAGGCGGCGCTGTCGACCTGGCGCTCGCAAGCGTGCTCTGCCGAGGGCGAGCTCACGAAAACACCCCTTCTGAGCGAAGCTGAGAGCGCATCTTCTGCAGTCCAAGACGCATTCTGCCCTTGATTGTTCCCACCGGCATGTCGAGCATCGTCGCGATCTCGGCGTGCGATAGGCCACCGTAGTAGGCCAGCTCGATGACACGGCTTTGCTCGGGCGGCAAACCGTCGAGGACGGCGCGCACCTCGCGCGCTTCGTCGCGACGGCCCACCTCCTGCTCGGTGCGCTCCGGCGCCACCAACTGCTCCTCGATCCCCTCGTCGCTGACCCCCACGCGCTCCTGCAGCACACCCCGGCGCAGCGCGTCGATCGCGCGGTGGTGGACGATGCCGAGCACCCACGTGCGCACGCTTCCGCGCAGCGGGTCGTACCCGGAGGCGTTGCGCCACATCGAGAGGAACGCCTCCTGCACCACATCCTCGGCGGCCGCCCGCCTGCCGCACATGCGCAGGGCGAGCGCGAGGGCCGCATCGGAGTGGCGCTCATAGAGGATCTCGAACGCAGCCGCGTCGTCGTCGCCCACGAGTTGCATTAACTCCTCGTCGGCGAGCATCCGCAGGATCGCCGAGGCGGCCTCCGCGGAGCGCTTGTAGCGGATCAGATTGGACATTGAGCTTGACTTCAAAGCCGCCGGCCAGGGAGCCGGCGGCCGGCAAACGAAAGTCAATCACTTTTACCAGATGGACTTCGCTGAAGGCCAGAATAGTTCAATGCCGGTTGGGCCGCTTTCCCAACCTCGCTCAATGCTGGTTGGGCTGCTCGCGCGGCGTGGCGCCGCCCGCCGACCCCAGCCTCGCGCGGCGGCGAACGCGCAGCGCCACGAGGGCGGCGCCCGCCGCGCCGCCGACCACCAGCGCGGCGGCCGGCCGCGCCCAATTGCGTGGATCGCGCATGGCTGAGAGCTCCCAGCCCTCCAGCTCCCCGGCGGCCAGCTCGGTGATGCTGGTGAGCGTCTCCTCCACCCTGCCCACCAGGTCGGCGGGGGGCTCGACGGGGGCGAGCGCCCGCCGCAAAAGGCTCTCAAAGTTGGCCGCGGCCTCGCTCATGAGACTTCTCTCATTTTCGGTCTACGCGTCGGGAGCATCCGCCACCAAACCCTCCAACTGCTTGATCGCACGGTGGATCAAAACCTTGGTAGCCCCGTCGGAGCGTCCCAAAGCGCGCGCGATCTCGCGGTTGTCCATGTCGAGCGCAAAGCGCATGATCAGCGCCTCGCGGCGGTCGTCGGGCAGCTGGCGCACCCCCTCCAGCACGCGCGAGAGCTCGCTGCGGCTCTCGACCAAGTCCTCGGTCGTGTGCAGATCGCTCAGCGTGTCGCTCGCCTCGATCGGCGACACCGGCCGGCGGGAGCGGTCGCGGTAGAGGTTGGCGGCGAGGTTGTGGGCGATCCTGATCAGCCACGGCCGCAAAGGCCGCCCCCGCGACTCGCGCTGAGCACGCTCGAAGTGGCGGTAGGCCTGCAGAAACGTCTGCTCGGTGAGATCCTCGGCGTCGTGGTGGTTGCCGACCCGGTAGTAGGCGTAGCTGTAAACGTCTCGCAAGTGGGTGCGGTAGAGCTCTGAGAACTCCTCGTCGAGCTGCGCCTTGGGCTTGGGGGTGGTCGGCGCCACTCACAGCACCCTACCCCCACCCCACCCCACGACCGGTGGCACGAGCGCCGCGTACTCACACCTCGGGAGTCGCCTGGCTGCACCCATACGCCTGGATACCCGCCGGCCCGCGGGCCGTTACAGTGGGAGACGATGGCGATCGACCGTGGCAAGACGATTCGCGGCGCCCTGGCGGGCGCGCTTGCAGCAGGTGCGTGGGCGGCGCTGATGCCGCTCGACAAGCGTGTGCTGCGCAGCGACTTCGACGACGTGGAACTGCTCGGCAAGGCGATCACCCGCCAGAGCTGGTGGCCGGCGGCGGGTTTGCTGGCGCATCTGCAGAATGGGGCGCTGTTTGGCGCGGTGTACGCAAACGTCGCCCCGCGCACCCCCCTCCCCTCGTGGGCACGGGGGCCGGCGGCGGGGATGGCGGAGAACTTCGCGACCTGGCCGCTGCTGGCGCTCACCGACCGCCTGCACCCCGCGCGCGAGGAGCTGCCCGCAGCCTTCGCCAACCCGCGGGCGCTGGCG
>JBEKYV010000423.1:0-3510 GCA_049510515.1 Solirubrobacteraceae bacterium
TCGTGGCCCTGCTCGGACCCGTGCATCTACGGATGAAAAGTCAAGGGCTTGCACAGGTTTCTCTTTGGGTTGCTGATGGTGCTGCCCGTGCTCGAGGGTGCGCTCCGGCGGCATAGTGCTCGCACAGCGCCCGGAGGCGCGTGCATCTGGTCTGTCCTGCCTTTTTGTCATGCCGGGGGGGCGTGTTTTGGCGCAGGGAGACGCGTCGACGGCGGGGTGGCGTCGAGCGCTTCGGGGTGGGATGATTTGTTGTGGTGCGGGTGACTGACGTGAGCGAAGCGCAGGCGTCAGGGGCTTGTGGCCTGCCGCGCGGCTTTGCCCTTCGAGGGCCTTTGAGATGCGCGCCCCAATGTCGCGCCCGCACCGGTGCTTCGCGCAATCTGTTGGCCGGTCCGTGCAGGTTGGGGTCTGTAACCCCGATGGCCCCAATATCCCCACGTACGGCAGTCACCCTTGCGGCCCGGAAGCAGAGCGCGCCCGCCCTCGCCCTCAGCGTCGAGCAGGCATGCGAAGCGCTGGGCGTGTCGTGGGACACCTGGCGCGCGCATATCGAGCCCGACGTGCGCCTCGTGCGCCTTGGGCGCCGCAAGCTGATCCCGGTCAGCGAGCTACAGGCTT
The DNA here is from genome assembly GCA_049510515.1 of Solirubrobacteraceae bacterium. GTDB lineage: Bacteria > Actinomycetota > Thermoleophilia > Solirubrobacterales > Solirubrobacteraceae > Palsa-744. The sequence continues at coordinate 619 of JBEKYV010000423.1, forward strand.
GGCTTGACCGGCACGCCGAAAGCGTCGGAGTGGGGGAGTAGCGTGTCGAGCTATCTGCAAAGCGCCCCCGCACCGTTGTCGCGGCCGGGGGCATGACATAGGAGGTTCAGCTCCCATGCAATCGGCACCGTACACCGCGGCATCGTCTGGAGGTGATTGCTGATGGCCACCGGAGTGCGTCAACGCCACGGCAACGGCTGCAACGGCAAGGGTCGCTGCGACTGCCCATGGCGTGCCGAGGTCTACTCGAAGCGCGACGGCTGCAAGCTGCGCAAGACGTTCCCCACGCAGGCGGCGGCAAAGGCCTGGCGGGCGGACAAGCTCGCCGTTGCGAACAAGGGCAAGCTCCGCGCGCCCACGTCGATGACCGTCCGGCAGGCCGCTGAGACGTTCATGGCTGGCGCCCGTGACGGTTCGATCCCGACGGCATCGGGCGCCCGCTATAAGCCTGCGACGCTGAGGGGCTACAGGGTCGGGCTCGATAAGCGTCTACTGCCGGAGCTTGGCGATAGGCGCCTGTCGGATGTCGAGCGCCGCGACGTGCAGGCGCTCGCCAACCGGCTTACCAGCGAAGGGCTGAGCGCGAGCACCGTGCAGAACACGCTCGACCCGCTGCGCGTCATCTACCGGCGTGCGATCCGCGACGAAGAAGTCACGACCGACCCGACCGAGCGGCTTGAGCTACGCCGGCCCAACGGCGGGCGTGAGCGCGTCGCCAAGCCGATCGAGGCAGCCGAACTGATCGCCGCCATGCCCGAGGATGAACACGCGCTGTGGGCGTGCGCCTTCTACGCCGGGCTACGTCGAGGGGAACTGCGGGCGCTGCGCTGGAGCGACGTGGACCTACCGGCACGGGTGATCCGTGTGGCGCGTGGCTGGGATGCGATCGAGGGCGAGCAGGACGTCAAGAGCGCCGCTGGCAAACGTCGCGTTCCGATCCTTGACCCGCTCGCAGATGCGCTGACCGCACATCAGGCGCTGACCGGCCGCTCGGGCGAGGCGCTGGTGTTCGGCAGGACCGCGACCGACCCATTCAACCCGGAAACGGTGCGCCGGAACTCGCTCGCAGCATGGGGCTGGCGGGAAGTCCCGAACCCGGAGTCCGAGGGGCCGAAGGTGATCCACGTGAGGGAGCGAGACGACGCGCTGGCGCCGATCACGCTGCACGAGGCGCGGCACACCTGCGCGTCGCTCCTGATCGCCGCCGGGGTCAACGCGAAGGCGCTGAGCGTCATCATGGGGCACTCGACGATCGCCATGACGTTCGACACCTACGGCCACATGATGCCCGGTGGGTTGGACGAGGCGGCGGCGGCGGTGAACGCCTATCTCGCACGCCCGGCGCTCAAGCTGGTGGCGTGAAGTGCTCGGGCCAATCTCGGGCCAGTCGTGCCCTGATTCGGTCGGATTCAGCCGGACTCGGCCGGATCGGCGGATGGAGGGTTTCGCCTGTATTGGAGTCAGATTTGGCTCTAGCACAGGGATTGCGCGATCCGCTGCCCACGCTTCGAGTCCCTGTCCCGGAGTAGCAGGAAACGGCTTGGATAAGTCAGATACGGCGGGATCGCTACCTGTTCACGCCAGTTCTCGCGCCAGTCCCGCACACAAGCTGCCTATTCGGCGCTGCCCCGGCGAACGCCACCACATGAGGCGCTACTGTGCGCGTTCGTGCCCAAGGATCGTCGCCGTCGACGCCGTCTCATTGGGGATGTGAGCATCGTGATCGAGCGCACCAGCTCCCATCCGGTCGAGTACGCGGTAATGCTCATCGTGCGGCGCGGTGGCCACTGGCATACGGTGAGAACCTTCGACAACGCCCACGATCCTCAGGAGCACCACGAGCACCGCTACATCGGCTTCGAGAAGCAGCCGCCGACCGTCACGCACGGGCCCGTCAACGAAGCTATGTACGTCGCCGAACTCAAGCTGCTGGATGGCTGGCGCGATATCGTTGAGGAGTGGGAGCACACACGGTGAGCACGATCAGCGAAAAGACCGACAAGCTGTTCATGGCCGCGTCGCACAGCGACGACGACCTCGGCTACCCCGCCGATGTCGAGTTCGTCCCCGCCGATGAGGAGTGGGCCGACGAAGTCGTGTGGCAGAACCTGACCGCAGGGCAGGCGACCGTGCTGGTCGGCGAGGAGATCGAGCTGCTGCTGACACCGCTGCGCCGCGGGCCGCTCGACCGCCTCCGCGGCCGGGTGCCCGTCAACGTCTCCCATCGCGTCCACGGCCACGCCACGCCGTACGCGACCCCCAGCCGCCTTGGGCGTCATCCGGTGCGGCAGATGCGCCGGCTCGCGCACGCGTAGTCCGCCGCGCCGGTCCGACACACAGCCCGTTCGAGTCCCCGAGTGGTGCCGCTGCGGCGGTACGAGCCGAGGGTTACCGAACTAGTCGGATTCAACCGGACCCAGTCGGATCGGCAGACCAGCTGGAAACCGTGTGCTGGAGCTAGATTTGGCTCTATCACCGAAGATCCGGCCGGGACCTTCACACGGTTCGAGTCCCTGTCCCGGAGTAGCAGTTTCTCCAGTACCAGAGCTAAACCGGGCGGGGCCTATGGCCAGTCGATCCGCTGGGTCAGTTCGGCCGGTCCGAGGTCGATCAGGGCGCTGCGCTCGACCGCGTGGTACACGCCGGTGCCCTCGTTGAGAGCGCGCCAGTCGATCGCACGCCTCTCGGGGTCGACGATCAGCACCTCGTCCACGTTGTGTTTGGCGTAGAAAGGCAGCTTCTGGAGGGTCTCGTCTTCGGGAGAGAGCACCTCGACCACCAGCGCGGCGGTGGACATGTACAGCTCGTCGGGACCGGGCGCAAGCAGGCCGCAGTCAGGTATACGGTAGTCGTCGGGGCTGCCGAGGTTGAACTCCGCCACGGCCTCCAGTC
>JBEKYV010000424.1:0-3507 GCA_049510515.1 Solirubrobacteraceae bacterium
TACCCAACGGCCCGGCCGTGCCCCGAACCGGCGCTCACCGACCCGAGACCCGCGCCACCAGCGCCGAACTTCACCCCCCACCCCCGCCGACCCTCAATAGCGACCCGCGCTCCTAGCTTCGTGTACAGGGTGACGATGAGATACCGCCGTCGTTGCGGCCACCTGCCATCACGGAGGCATGGCGGTGCAAGCGCACGTCAAGCTCAGCGGCGATATCAACGGCCGCTATGTCGTGACCGATCGGCGAGCCGGCGGTGAGCTGACCCTCGTACCCGACACCTCCGCTGAGGCGATCCCCCGAGACTCGCAGCGCCCGAGCGTCTACCAACTCGCCCATCAGCGTCTACACGGCGAGCCGCCAAGACGCTGAGCACGGCGATCGAGACAGCTCATTGGACCTCCGAGCCGAAATGCAGAGGCATAATCGGGGCGAACGGTTAGAGTTGGCTCTCTAAGCTGTTTTCGGGGCGCCTGCGGTCCCAATTGCGGTCCTCATACCGCGCCCGTACTGGCCGTCTCGCCGGTGGAGACCCGCCGTATGCCATCGTGAACGACCGTATGGCGAACTATCCGCATCAGGCGCCCCAAGGTCGCGGGAGCCTGATCCTGGAGAGCGCATGAAGTAGGCGCAAGCCGCTGCGAGCCAACGGCTCGTAGCCTTGCGGATAGGCCGGATCACCTGCGATCATGGCGACATGGCATCTGAACCCCACGTGACTCTGTCAGGGGACATCGTCGGCGAGTACATCGTCAAGGACCGGCGGCCCAACGGTGAGCTGACCCTAGTGCCCGACACCTATCCGGTGGTCGTGCCTGAGTACGACGGACGTCCCGCAACGGCAGAGGAGTTTGCGGCCTTCGAGGCCGAGTACGGCCCGTTCCTGCCGGCTGACGGCGAGGGGTAGATGCCCGGCGCATCCCGGCCCGGCGCGCACTTCCGCGTCGACTTCGACGACGCCACGTTCGCCGAGGATCTCGAGCACACCTCGTCGGACACCGGACGGGAACTCGCCCAGAGAGAACGCGACAAGCTCACCGACGAGGGGCTACCGCCCGACCAGCTCAAGCGCTGCGACACCGAGGCCCGAGACGGCACCAGCCTGCCTGGCTGCGTCAAGATCTACATCCCCAGACCAGACGGGACGTGGGGAATAGTCTTCCAACTGCGCATCGCCAGCGACCGGCGGCCCTTCCTTGCCTGCCTCGCCTTCGGCACGCGTCACCCCACCAGCCCCGGAGCGCTCAGCGTCTATCAGATCGCTCATCAACGAATACACAGCCAGCCACCACGACGCTGACCGCCCCCGCCTACCCGCCGCTCTGCGCGTAGCTCCCGGCGGCGGCCCTATCGGCGCACCCCTTCAACTCAACGATGTGCCCGTCGCGGATCGTGACGACCATGTAGGCGATCCCGTCGTCCACCGGACGGTCAAGCTGCGCCGGCTGCTCGGGACGGAACGCCACGATCACACGCGGCCCATCTTGGATGGTCTCCTCGACCCGGCCTCGCAAGCGGCCAGCGAGATTGCGACTCATCACGTCGATGATTGCCTTGCGGCCATCGCAGAGTTGCCCGTCCTCCACGCCATACCACTGTGCATCGGGCGCCAGCACTTCGCCCAAGACCTCCGGGCCACCCGCAATCAAGGCATCCCACGCCCGACGCACCAGCTCAATCTCGGGACTCTCGCCCATAGCCGTGATTGTCGCTCATCCGCTCGCGGACGGCTGCGGTCCTTTTGCGGTCCCTTTTGGCGCCCGCTGCGGTCCGTTTGCGGTCTCCAGACCAACGAACAGCCGCGAACACGAGCGAACACGCTCCCCCGAGACTCAGCATTTTCGGGGATTTTCGCCCGTGTTCGCTGCTGTTCGCGGTTCTCTAACCAATCGGGGCGAACGGTTCAAGTTGGCTCCAGTAAAGGGGATTCGGGTGGTCTGCGTCCCGTTTACGTCCCACAGACCGCCCTCATGCCGGACTTCGAGCCGCCCCGGGGCCAGGCGTATGCCATGCTGAACGTGCGTACAACATCTGACACCCAAGGCAATGGGAACGGCGAGGGTCCAGCCCCGATTGGTTGCTTCAGCTATCGAGGCCCTTGTGTAGGGGCACCGGCCAGAGTGACCATCGGCAGCCCCGACGTGGCTACTCAAGCGGTGCGTTCCGACAGCCATGCCAGGACCTCTCGATGCTCGACCTGGCCGGCGGCGATGCGCTCGACCATCGGCACATCGGCATCTGGCTGGGCGTCGAGCAACGGCGCCCCGTTGGCCTCCAAGAAGAGGCCGGCCAGGAAGAATGCGGTGCGCTTGTTGCCATCCGGCAGCGGATGGTTGCGCGCCAAGCGCTCCAGCAGGATCGCGGCCTTCTCCAGGATACTCAGGTAGACCTCAACATCGCCGAAGCCAGCTCGCGGCGCCGCGAGCGCCGACTCCGCGAGGCCGACGTTGGGGAAGCGCGCTATCTGCTCTGGCGTAGTGCCGAGGATGTCCGCGGCGACGTCGCAGAAGTCCCCGAACTCCGGGTAGTAGACCGCCACGGTCTGCTACTTGCCCAGGCGACGCAGCGTCTCGCGATGCTCCTCCGCGAACCGGCGGCGCTGCTCGGCGCGCTCCCGCTCAGTGCCTGGGAGACCGCGCGCGAGATCCCCGCGCTTGGGATGTGGTGGCGCCACCTTCGGCGCGGTAGTGCTCTTGGGTCTCGTGGCGCCCATGCTCAGATTGTAATCGGACGTCGGCGACTGTCTGTCGCCGCCTGATTCCAGGCTGGCTCACAGAGCCCGGCAATTCACCTCGACGCATCGTGCGACCTCGTGGGCTTGGGCATCCAAGTCCACGAGCGCCGCCGCTACGTCGGCGGGCGGTAGCTCGCGCAGCGCGCGGACTAGATCAACCCAGACCCCACCGAGGAGTCGCCGAGCGAGGTCGATCTCCACCTGCGGCAAGCGAGCTTCGTCGGTTGCGTCTATCTCCGCAGCAACGTAGCCCGTCGCGGTCGCGATGGCGTTGAAGGCGGCGCCAACGGAGCCCATGATGCGTTCAACGTCGTGATCTTGCTGGTAGCGCTGCGACGCGCCGCTCACAATCGCGTCGAATCTTCGGAGCGTAGACTCAAAATCTGCGAGTTGGCTAATGGGACTGGGGGCCGTATGGATACCCCAGAGCGTGCGCTCGACCCTGAACTCCTCACAAGCTGTGCCTGCAACTTCGAGGGTGATCCCGTAGGCCGAGGCCGGGTCGTCCGAGCGGTCACGGAGATCGTGAAGCGTCTCGCCTCGCTGTCCGATCGCGATGTGAAGCGCCTCGTGTTCCAAGGTCCGCTCAGGCGTCCCAGGCGGAGCACCGAGGCCAAAGACCCTGGCATCGACAATCACGTCGACGGTGCCGTCATCCTGGTGTTGAGCGCTGCTGAGTTTGGGCACGAGCGAGGCTGCTTGTGCTGTTGATGGTGGTGATGGTGCTCGCGGAGTTGGCAGGCTTGGCGCGTTTCTGAACGCGTGAGAGCCCTCC
>JBEKYV010000425.1:0-3507 GCA_049510515.1 Solirubrobacteraceae bacterium
GTCCCCACCACCTCGTTGTTGAGCTGTTCGGCCTGGTGGTCTTGCGGCGCCTCGGCCGCCACCAGCGGGCATTCCCCGGAGACGGTCGTGCCGAGGCTCGCAATCGCCGCCTTCGCGGTGGGAAGATTGGCACGCGCGACGCCGACCAGCGCGTAGTTGGCTTTGACGTAGGCACGCGTGGCAAGGGAGCTCGGCGAGCTGTGTTTGGCGGCGGCCTTATGCGAGTGCGCCGACGCCACCGCGGGCGCCAGGGCGAGCGCGGCGATTACCGAGAGTGTCGCAGGGAGTCGAGTGGTCATAGACAGAGAGTACGCGCTAGCCTGTGAGCATGAACACGCGGCCGGTGGCAATTGTCGCGGTGGTGGTGGCGATTGCGGTTGTGGTGGCGGCGACACGAGGCCACAAAGTCGGCGGTCTGCTCGCCTCGGCGGGTGCCACGCCCACACAACCGGCGCACCTGCCCGCGACACGCCTGGTGGGCATCCCCTCGACGACGGTCGCCGACGGCGCGGCGCCGCTGCGCGTGACGCTCTCCGCCCCACCCGCGCAGGGCTCGCCGCACCCCACGCTGCTCCCGGCGGTGGTAGGCAGCTGGAGCACGGAAGGCGACTCGGAGGTGTTCACGCCAGCCGCCACGCTGCAGCCGTGCGACACCTACTCGCTGACGGTATGGAAGCACACGTTCGCCAAGGAACACTCCAGCTTGGAGGAGCGCCATGTGATCACCATGCACGTGGCGTGCCCGTCGATCACTGCGCTGCAGGAGGCGCTGGCGCGCCAGGGCTACATCGGCGCCGTGCTGCGCCCCCGCTACGCCGCGCACATCCCGCTGGGCAGGGAGACCCTCAACCAGGCAGCCGAGCATGCCTTCCGCCCCTACCACGGGGTGCTGGCGCCGGCGCCCGCCGATGCGCCGGCGGTGGAAATCGGCAGGCTGGACGCGACCACCAAAGGGGCGCTGGAGGTGTTCCAGGCCGACCACAACCTCGAAGCGACCGGCCAACCCGACGCACGGACGTGGCAGCTGCTGCTGGATGTGGAGGCGCTGGGCCACCGCAACCCGCATCCCTACACTTGGGTATCGGTGACGGAGTCGCTGCCGGAGACCCTGGAGGTGCACGAAGGCGGCCACGTGGCGATCACCACGCCCGTCAACACGGGGGTGGCGGGGGCAGAAACCGAACAGGGGATCTTCCCGATCTACGCCCGTTATGTATCCACGACGATGACCGGCACCGACCCCGATGGCGTGCACTACGTGGCGCCGGACGTGCCGTGGGTCAACTACTTCAACGGCGGTGACGCCGTCCACGGCTACCCGCGTGCCTCTTACGGCTTCCCCCAGTCCAACGGCTGCGTGGAGCTGCCGATCGAAACGGCCGCGGCCGTCTACCCGAAGCTGCAGATCGGCGACATCGTCTGGGTGACGTAGGGTCTGCCGCGACAGCCCCTCTTGGTCGCGTAGGGTCTGCCGCAACTGCCCCCTCCCCCTCCTCCTCCCTGCTGCTTCTCATCCCGACTCGGCGTGAGGCGCATCGGGTACCCCCCGCGCGGGCAGCGCATCGGCGGCGGCCTGCGCCGCCGCGCGGTTCTCCTCCTTGACGGCCAGCCAGATCTCCTCGCGGTAGATCGGCACCCCCTGAGGGGCGGCGATCCCGAGGCGGACGGTCTGCCCGGAGACCTCCATGACGGTGACGAGCACATCCTCGCCGATCACGACGCGCTCTCCGGCGCGGCGCGTAAGTATCAGCATGGGGCGGGATTATGCAGCATCCACCGGGGGCATCCCGGCGGCGGAGTTGCACCGAGCGTCCCGCTCGCTTGGCTACCCCGTCTGCCCCCCCGCCACGCCGCCGAACAGCGGCGCCCGCAGCTCGGCGCCGGGCGCGGTGTTGAGCACCTGATGGCCGCGGCCATCCCACACCACGATCGGGGCGCGGAGATTGACGAGCGTGTCGGCCGGATCGGGAGCGGTGCGCACCGTGACGTACACCTCCGCCGCGGAGAGGTCGGGCGCCCCGATCCGCTCGCGGTCCTCATCGGAGAGCACCAGCGCAAAGCCGGCGAAGAACTCGCGGGGATCGACGACGGGCAGCGCCAACCCGGGATCCTCCAGCGAATGCAGCCACTGAAAGCCCGAGCCGGGGTTGCGGTCGAGCAGCGTGTAGCGCAGCCCCCCAAGCCCGATCAGCCCGAGCGGGAACTCGATCGCGTCGGTGTCGAGGATCTCCAAGGCGCCGAAGCGCGAGCTGTCAATTGTTAGGGGCATGAAAAGAAAGAATCGATGTTGGTGGGATCGCAAACACGAGGCTGGTGGTAATGGAGGTTGGGGTATGAGATCGGGGGGAGGTCAGGAGGTGGGCCTGCTAAGCCCCTTCCGCTACTAGTGAAGGAATTCCAGCAGAGACTCCTGCACGATCGAGGCGCCGGCCTTCAAAGCCGCTTCGAAGGCGGCGTGCTCGTTGGAATATTCCATCGACACCTTGGCGATGTTGGCGTCCTGGACGTTGGCGAGCTGCTCGGTGTCGGTGGTGGACAGCGACGATATGCGGCTGAGCGCGAGGTTGAGCTGGTCGGTGGTGGCACCCGCTTCGGCCTGCAGGCCGGTGAGCGAGGTGATGTTGGCGTCGAGGTTGGAGAGGTCGGTCGTGCGCAGCGCTTCGACGGCGGCGGGTGTGCCTTCGCGCAGGTGCGAGGCGATCGTGCGCAGCGTGTCCAGCAGCTTGCCGTCCGCCGCGCCCGCGCCAGACCCAAGCACGGAGGAGAGGTTGACGGCGACGTTGACGGTGCTGCCGGGGCCGATCGCGCGTGCGAGCGGGGCGGCGTTGCCGTGGTATTCGTCGCCCGCCCCCTGCGTGTAGGGGGCGGTGGTGGTGAGAGTGCCGGAGAAGACGTACTGCCCGTCGTACTGGGTAAGCGCGTCCTGCTTGACGCCTTCGGTGAGCTGCGACACCTCCCCGGCGATCGCTTCGAGGTCGGAGGGGCTGTTGGTGCCGTTGGCGGCCTGCAGGACGAGCTCGCGCACGCGCTGCACCTGGGAGTCCATCGAGGTGAGCGCGCCTGAGGCAGCGTTCGTCCGCGAGAGCCCGTCCTGGGCACTCTGTTCGTAGGAGGTGAGCCCATCGAGGGCGCTCTGCAGGTCGATGATCTGGCTGGCGCCGTAGGGGTTGGAGGAGGGTTCGAGGATCGACTTGCCCGAGGAGAGCTCTTCCTGGGTGCGATCCAGCGCGGCCTGGGCGGCGTTGATGTTGGCGAGCGTGGAGCTGGTGACCATGTCGGATGTGATGCGCGTGCTCATGCGATCACAGCCCGGACTGGTTGATCAGGGTGTCGAGCATTTCGTTCATCACGTTGAGCGCGCGCGCGGAGGCCTGGTAGCCGCGCTGGAAGGTGATCAGGTTGGTCATTTCTTCATCCAGCGACACTCCGGAGACCGACTGGCGCTGGTTGGAGACCGCGGAGAGCACCGCCTGCGCGTTGGCTTGGTTGGTGGTGGCGCTCTGCACG
>JBEKYV010000426.1:0-3500 GCA_049510515.1 Solirubrobacteraceae bacterium
AACCGCCGCCCGTCTCGCGCGCGAGACGGCGACCCTCCTGGCCGACCCGCAGCGGATGCGCGCGATGGCGGCCGCCGCTCGGCGCCTCGCGCGCCCCGATGCGGCCGCGGTGGTTGCAGGAGAGTTGTTGGAGGCGACGCGGGGATGAGGGGGCTGGCGGGCGGATGGAGCGAACACGCGGAGGTATGCCTGCGATGAGCGCGCCGTGGAGCGGGCGGCGCCTGCACTTCGTCGGTGTGGGCGGCGCCGGGATGAGCGGGTACGCCCGCGCCGCGCACACGCTGGGGGCGCAGGTCAGCGGCTCCGACCGCTCTGATTCCCCCTACCTGGAGCGCCTGTGCGCGGACGGCGTGCTGGAGGCGAGCATCGGCCACGACGCTGCCAACCTGCCCGAAAGCGAGGAGGTGGAGGTCATCTACTCAAGCGCCGTCCCGCCCGAGAATCCTGAGCGGGCGGCGGCGCGCGAGCGGGGGCTGCGCGAGCGGCCCCGCGGGGAGCTGCTGGGTGAGCTGAGCGCGCTGCGGCGCACGATCGCGGTGGCGGGCACGCACGGAAAGACGACCACCGCGTCGATGTTGGTGCACATCCTGCGCGCCGCGGGTGCCGACCCCGGCTGGCTGGTGGGCGCGCCGGTGGGCGGCGGGCTGCCCAACGCGCACTGGGGCGCGGGGGAGTGGCTGGTGGTGGAGGCCGACGAGTCCGACCGCTCGATGCTCTCACTCGCGGTGGAGATCGCGGTGCTCACCAACGTGGAGCTCGATCACCATGCGAGCTTCGCCTCGCTGGCGGAGCTGCGGGCGGCGTTCCGGGCGTTCCTCGCGCTCGCACGCGGCGCCATCGTCGTGTGGGATCGCCCTGAGCTGGTTGGGCTCGCGTCGGGGGGAGTGTCCGGGGAGGGCGGGGATGGAGTGTGCAGGGGGAGTGTCGAGGGGGCGTCAGCGGAAGATGCGCAGGGGGTGCGTAAGGAGGGTTCGCAGATGAAGCACGGGCCTCGGGTTCTCACCTACGACGTTCCCACCCCGACGCTCATTGGGGGTGGTTTGCGCTTCGCATGGCACGAGCATGAGGTTCGGCTTGCGGTGCCGGGCACTCACAACGCGCTCAACGCGGCGGCTGCGCTGGAAGCCGCCTCCCTCGCCGGGGCCGATCCGGAGCGCGCGATCGCGGGTCTCGCGGGCTTCGCCGGGGCGGGCCGGCGCTTTCAGCGGGTTGGCGCCACCCCGGGTGGTGGGGTGGTGTATGAGGACTACGCCCACCACCCCACGGAGGTGGCGGCGACCCTGAAGGCGGCGCGCACCTTCGAGCCCCGGCGGCTGGTGGCGGTGTTCCAGCCCCATCTCTACTCGCGCACGGCGCTGCTCGCGCGGGAGTTCGGCCAGGCGCTGGCGCTCGCCGACGTGGCGGTGGTGCTCGACGTCTACCCTGCCCGCGAGCGCGCCGAGGACTTCCCGGGGGTGAGCGGGCTGACGATCGCGCAGGCCGCCGCGGACGCCGCGCGGGGGCGCCCGGTGATGTGGCTACCGACGTTCGCCGACGCCGAGCCGGTGCTGCGCGGCCTGCTCACCGAGGGCGACCTCTGCCTGGTGATGGGCGCCGGCGACGTGGATGCGCTGGGGCACCGTCTGGTGGAGGACGGTGCAGGTCCGTGAGCGTGGCGCCGCCCGCGTCGGTGCAGCGCGACTTCCCGCTGGCCCGCCTCTCCACGGTACGCACGGGAGGCCCCGCGGAGTTGTTCGCACGCGTGGGCGCCGCGCCGCAGCTGCTGGAGCTACTCGCGTGGGCGCACGCCGCCCATGTGTCAGTCGCCGTAGTCGGGTCGGGCTCCAACCTGTTGATCGCCGATGAGGGCGCGGCCGGCCTGGTGCTGAAGCTGGAGGGCAAGCTGTCGGCGATCGAGCAGGTGGGGGAGCGGGGCCTGGAGTGCGGTGGCGGCGCGCGGCTACCCGCGGTGGCCGCCTTTGCCGCGCGCGCGGGCCTGTCGGGGATCGAGTTCGGTGTGAACATTCCCGGCACAGTGGGCGGCGCGGTGCGGATGAACGCCAACGCCTACGGCGGCGAGCTCGCTCAGACGCTGGAGTGGGTGGAGGTCGCGAGCCGGAAGGGGCTCGAGCGTCGCACACCGTCCGACCTGGGGTTTGCCTACCGCAGCTCCAACCTGCGCGCCGGGGAAATCGTCGCGCGCGCCTCCTTCGCGCTGCACCCCGCGCCGAGCGAACAGGTGAAGGCGACGCTGGCAGAGCTGCGCGCCCGCCGCCACGAGGCCCAGCCGCAGGGGATCAAGACGTTCGGCTCGACCTTCAAGAACCCCGATGACTCGAAGGCGGAGGGGCGCACGGCGGGCCTGCTGCTCTCCGAGGCCGGCTGCAACGGCCTCACCATCGGCGGCGCCCGCTTCGCGCCCAAGCACGCCAACTTCATCGAGAACACCGGCACGGCCACCACGGCGGAGATCGTCGCACTGATGGCTGAGGGTCGCCGCCGCGTGCGGGAGCGCTTCGGCGTGATGCTGGAGCCGGAGGTGCAGACACTCGGGCCGGTGCACTGGCCGTGGGGTCCCAAGCGCTGAGTAGCCTCTTGTCAGAGGTCACCCACCTGCTCGGGGCCGATGCGGGACCGATCGGCCCCGAGAAAGGAGGTGAGAGCATGACGACACAAGTCGTCGTGTTGGCCACCGCGCTGCTCGTCGCCATGCTGGTCATAGACCGGCTGACGAGGTAGCGGTGACCCTCAGCCCCGGTGAGCGACAGGTCCCATGTTCACCGGGGCGCCCATAAGAAAGGGGCCCGGTTGCCCGAGGCCCCTTAGCTGACGACACGAGTCGTCGTGTTGGCATCGTCAAGGGTAACGCATCCGGAGCGGAGGAAACATCTGTGGTAGGGGTTCGCCCGCCGAGGTCGAAGACTCCAGGGTGGATCGCTCCTTCGCCGCCCGCGCTCCCATCGGTCGCCTCGCCCGCCCCCTGGCGTTCGCGCTCCCACGCGACGCGACCGCGAGGAGGCTCGGCATGGCGCTCGCCGTCCTCGCGCTGCTCGGCGGCGGCTGGCTGCTGCTTCGAAACTCTTCGTTGGTGGCCGTCGAGCGCGTGCAGGTCACCGGCGTGCAGGGGGTCGACGCCGGCCCGATCGACACGGCGCTGCGGGGCGCCGCCCGCGGGATGAGCACGCTGAACTTCAACGTCGGCGCGCTGCGCGCAGCGGTGGCGCCCTTCCCCGTGGTGCGGGATCTGAGCGTCAGCACCAGCTTCCCCCATAGCCTGCGCATCCACGTGGTCGAGCAGCTCCCGGTGGCGGTGGTGAGCGTCGGTGGGGCTCACACCGCGGTGGCCGCCGACGGTGTTGTCTTGGGGCCTGATCTGCTCGCAAGCGAGCGTGTCCCGCTGCCGGCGCTCACGCTCGCCGCCGGCTCCCCCGCTCCGCTGGGGGGCCACGTCGAGGACGCCACCGCACGCTCCGAGCTGGGCGTGCTGGGTGCCGCACCGCGCGTGCTGCTGGGGTGGGTGA
>JBEKYV010000427.1:0-3481 GCA_049510515.1 Solirubrobacteraceae bacterium
TACAGCAACGTTTGTTGTGCCTCGAACCGCCTGGACGCGATCGGAGGGCCGCTAAGGGCGGACACAAAACCTACAGGGGGTGCAAGGGAAGGCCCGCTCTCCGCCCAAAAGCGACGCACACCGTCGCGATCTCGATGTCCGCTCCACGTCGACTCTGGTCGTCCGCTTCGCGCAAACGCACGAAGTCGCTCCGCTCCGGCCCGCTTGCGCGGGGGGCGTGAGCCAGGAGGGCGGGTAGGAGGCGGATAGGATAGCGATGGCGCGACGGGCAGCCCGTCCTGAGAATCGAGGTGTTGTGAACCTCACTCAGGATGGAGCTCTCCATGAGCAAGACCGACACTGTCAGTCCGCTGCGTCAGCGTATGATCGAAGACATGGCTGCGCGCAAGCTCGACCCGCACACGCAGCGCAGCCACATCTCTAGCTGCAAGCGGTTCACCACCTGGCTCAAGCGCTCGCCCGATACGGCGACGGCCGACGAGGTGCGCCTCTTCCAGCTGCACCTCGTCGAGGACGCCGCGAGCATCTGCAACCGCAATCGGATCATGACCGGGGTGCGCTTCCTGTTCCGCGTCACGCTGCGCCGCCACGATCTGGCGGCCGAGATCTGGCACATGAAGGAGCCGCAGAAGCTGCCGCCGGTGTTGAGCCCCGAGGAGATCAGGCGCGTTCTGACCATGGCGACGAGCCTCAAGGCGCGCGCGATGCTGTCGCTCGCGTATGGCTGCGGGCTGCGGGCCAGCGAAGTGGCGCGGCTGCGCGCCTGCGACATTGACAGCGAGCAGATGATCATTCGGGTCGTGCAGTCGAAAGGCCGCAAGGATCGGAACGTGATGCTTCCGCCTGAGATCCTCGACCTGCTGCGGCAATGGTGGAAGGCGCGGCCGAAACGGCGTGACGTCGGCGTCGCGCCGGAGCGACGCTGGCTGTTTCCCGGTCGCACGGGTCATCTGACGACGCGCCAGTTCGGCCGGCTGTTCAAGGACGCGGCGAAATCCGCGGGGCTGCGCAAGGCGGTCTCGCTTCATTCGCTGCGTCATTCCTTCGCAACCCATCTGCTCGAGGACGGCAAGGACATTCGGCTGATTCAGGCGTTGCTCGGACACGAGAAGCTCGACACGACGGCGCGCTACACCCGCGTGGCGACAGGACTCATCGCCAGGATCGAGAGCCCGCTCGCGCGCCTGACCACGCCGCGCCACAGGCAGGCAACGCGAGACGCCGGGAAGTCGCCGGCGCGATAGCGCCGTCGGCCATGGTTCGGCCCGTCCTGGAGCTCGCGGACATCCTCCGCGAGCACGGTCCCGCCTGGCGCGAGGCCAACCGCGGCCACGCGAGCCTCGACCAGTTGAAGGTGATGAGCGCAATCGAGCGCTGCCGCACGGCGGCGCTCGGCGGCCACGTTGCACGCTGCGAGAACGCGGCCTGCGGCCATACGCACGTCGCTTTCAACTCGTGCCGCGACAGGCATTGTCCGAAGTGCCAAGCGGCGGCGTCGCGCCGATGGCTGGCCGACCGCGAAGCGGAGCTGTTGCCCGTCCCGTACTTTCACGTCGTGTACACGCTGCCGAGCAAGCTGCGCGACATCGCCTACCAAAACAAGCGCGTGGTCTACGACCTCTTGATGAAGGCGGCGGCCGAAACAACGCTCGCCATCGCCGCCAATCCCAGGCGCCTCGGCGCCAGGATCGGCATCACCGCCGTGCTGCACACCTGGGGCTCGACCCTCACCCATCATCCCCACGTGCATATGATCGTGCCCGGCGGAGGGCTCTCGCTCGACGGATCCCGATGGGTCGCCTGCCGCTCCGACTTCCTCGTGCACGTCAACCTGCTGGCGCGTCTCTTCAGCGGCAGGATGCTGGCGATGCTCACGCACGCGCACGACGCCGGCCAATTGAAGTTCTTCAACGCGCAGGCCGGGCTCGCCGACAAGACCACGTTCAAGCGCTTCATCGCCCCGCTGCGGCGCATCAAGTGGGTGGTCCATTGCAAGGCGCCGTTCGCCGGACCAAAGCAAGTGCTGCGCTACCTTTCCCGGTACACCCACCGGGTCGCCATCTCCAACCGCCGGCTCATTGTTGCCGACGACGCCGGCGTCGCCTTCCGCTGGAAAGACTATCGCATCGACGGTCCGGGCCGCTGGAAGACAATGCGGCTTCACCCGCACGAGTTCATCCGGCGCTTTCTCCTGCACGTGCTGCCCAAAGGCTTCCACCGCATTCGCCACTCCGGGCTCTTCGCCAACGCCAACCGCGCCGACAGCATCGCAAAGGCCCGCGCGCTGCTCGGCGCCGACCCGCCTCCCGCCGACCCGCAGCCGGAGATCGCACCGGACGCGCCGCGCGTGGCGCCCTGCCCATGCCCGCGCTGCGGCGCCCGCATGATCGTCATCGAGGTCTTCGCGCGCGGCTGCGAGCCGAGGTGGCGGCCGACCCCAAGCACGAACGACACATCATGAGCCAGACCGCCTGTCAGCGCCCCCGCCTTCCCGTTCCGTTGCGCTGGCTCCACGCCGGCGGCGATCTCTCTCAACCCGATTCAGGGCAATCCATGCGCCCGGCGCCCGTCGATACCGTTCAACACCCCGTCGGGACGCTTCTTCCACCCTCCCACGCCCCGCCGCGCGCAAGCATGCAGGTCGCGTCGCCCCGACGCCGCACCTCCATCGAATGCGCCGCAAACCTGAAATCCCCATAGCGGCACGCCGCCCGGCCACGGCCCGGCTCCCCGCGACTTCGTGCCTTGGCGCTTTTTGGACGCCGGCCGTCCGAGCGTGCGGACAAGGTTGATGCCGCCGGCGTCCAAAAACCTGCACAATAGCGGTCGTTCCCAGATCGCATGGCGAGCATTCAATTTCCACCTGAAACAAAGCCTCGGTCGCTGGACACCTTTCCGCTAGGCGATTACCCTCGATATGCATGGAGTAGGGCCATGGATGTCGGCGAGTGGCTTCGCGGTCTCGGCCTTTGCAAGTATGAGGCTGCGTTTCTCGACAACGGGATCGGGGAGGCGGTTCTCCCGCACCTGACAGTCGAGGACTTGAAAGAGATCGGCGTTGCGACCGTAGGCGACAGGCGCATGTTGCTCGCTGCCATCGCCGCATTGGCGACGCAGACGTCTTCCGAGCCGATCGGGCCGCATCCTTCTCCTGCACTACCCACCAAAGCTCCTGAAGTCTCCGCCGAGCGTCGCCCGATCACGGTCATGTTCTGCGATCTCGTCGGTTCGACCGCGCTCGCGTCGCGGCTCGACGCGGAAGATTGGCGCAGCCTCGTCAACGCCTATCTCGACGAAGCCTCAGGCGCGGTGACGCGGTTTGGCGGCCATGTGCTGAAGAGGCTCGGCGACGGGTTGATGGCCCTGTTCGGCTATCCGCAGGCGCAGGAGAACGACGCCGAACGCGCGGTGCGGGCGGCGCTCGCGATCCAGCGAGCCCTTGGTGAGATCAACACCAGGAACGCCGCCAAAGGCGCGCCGC
>JBEKYV010000428.1:0-3480 GCA_049510515.1 Solirubrobacteraceae bacterium
CACCGCGTCCGCGAGGGCCGCCAGCGTCAGCGCCACATCGGCCACGATCGCGTCGCCCATCGGCGCCCGCGCGGCCTCGTCGGGGTCGGAGGTGATCGCCGTCAGGCTGGTGCCCGGCGCTAGCAGCGGGCCGGGGATGTTGGGGTAGTAGGGGAAGATCGAGGTGCCCACCGCCAGCACGAAGTCGTGCGGCGCCAGCGCTTCGCCCAGCGGCTGCACCGCCGGCGGCAAAATCGCCTGGAACAGTGGGTGGTTCTCGGGGAAGCCGAGGCGCCCGCCGCCCGTCGCCGGCGTCGCGTACACCGGCAGCCGCGCGCGCTCCGCCAGCGCCACCGCCGCATCCCAGCCGCCGGCGGCGTCGATGTCGGGGCCGGCGATCAGCGCGGGGTTGGAGGCCTCCAGCAGGCGCTTCGCGATGCCGGCGATGCTTTGCTTATCGGGCAGGCCCGCCCCGCCGCTCACGGCGCGGGTGGTCTGGTGCCTCACTTCCTCATCCGAGCGCACCTCCGCATACCAGTCGTCCATCGGGATCGACACAAACACGGGCCCGCGCGGGGGCAGCGCGGCGGTGTGCAGCGCCCTCGCCAGCGCGTGCGGCACGTCCTGCGCGCACGGCGGCTCCCAGCTCCACTTCACCAGCGGGTGCGGCATCCGCGCGGCGTCGCGGTTGGTGAGGTTGGCCTGCAGCGTCATCAGCGATCGGTACTGCTGGCCGGCGGTGATCACCAGCGGGGTCTTGTTGGCCTGCGCGTTGAAGATCGCCCCCATCCCGTTGCCGAGGCCCGGCGCGGTGTGCAGGTTGACGAGCGCCGGGTGCCCGCTCGCCTGGGCATACCCGTCGGCGATCCCCACCGCCACTGACTCTTGCAGGCCGAGCACGTAGCGGAAGTCGGAGGGGAATTCCCCAAGCATCGGCAGCTCCGTGGAGCCGGGGTTGCCGAACAGCGTGGTCATCCCGCGCGCGCGCAGCAGCTCAAACGTCGCCTCCCTCACGGTGCTCACGTCCGGAACCGTACCCGAGCGGGGCTCCGGCGGTCGGCGAGGGCGGGATGGGCGGCACTCGCATGCCCCGGGAGCGATGGGGGAGCGATGGGGGGGGATGCCGGCTGGCGCCGGGTTGCTCGGGATGCGCTGTGCTGCCGCTCGCGGGCGAGCGGCGGGTGGGGCGGGTGGGCCCCCGTCAGTTGAAGCTCGGGTCCCGCGGGAGGCTGGGGCTCACATCGGCGCCGGCGGCGCTGTACAGCAGCAGGATCTCCGCCTCTTCGCAGCTGTCTACCACCAGCAGGCGCTGGTCGATGCCGGTGATTGCCAGCAGATGCCGCACCTCCGGGGTGGGGTTGGCCAGCAGCATCCCGCCGCGCAGGGAGGCGGACTCCCGCTGCAGGTTGAGCAACGCCGCCAGGCCGCTGGAGCTCATGAACTCGGTGCCCGTCAGGTCCACGATCAGCCCCCGCGAGCGCCGTCGCCGGCAGGCCGCGGCGATTCGCACCTGCATCGAGAAGGCACCGGAGTAGTCGATCTCGCCGTACACCGCCGCCCGCAGCGGCATCCCCTCACCGCCCTCAAACTCCAGTCGCATCGACGCGGGGAGCGGTGGGCGGCGCGGGGCTCGTCGCTGCAAGTTCTCTTTCATTGCGCTCATATGCCCTCCTGTTTGTTTGGCTGTTGCGAACATGTGCAGAAGTAAAGACCTCGCACTGAGGACACAGCCATTTGCCAGCGCTCACGGACCCTCGACAAAGGGCCTACCCGCATCGAACGCCGCGCTAGCCTGTTCTCAGCTTCTGACGGCCCGATGACCCTGCCCCGGACTGCTCACCGACCCGTGCTCGCAGCCTGCCTCGCGACACTGCTCGCGCTGGTGGGGCTCTGCGCGCCCGCGCCCGCCAGTGCCGCACGCTCGCATGCCCGCGGCCCCGCGCTTGCCGTGCGCTCGCGCTCCCACCACAAGGCCCCGGCCAAGCCGAAGGCCCCCGTGCTCGACCTCTACGCCAAGCGCGCTCTGATCGCCTACGAAGCGATGCAGCAGAACTTCTACGTCGCCTCCGCCGGCCTGTACAAGGGCGAACCGGAGTACTCGTTCCTGTGGCCCTTCTCGCAGGCGTTGGCGGCGAGCGTCAGCGTCGCCCACATAACCGGAGAGCAGCCCAAGCTCGAAACCAGCCTGCGCGCGCTCGGCACCAGCCTGCAGGTGTATGCGAGTTCGTCGGTGGCCCCGGGGGAAACGACCGCCAGCGGCGCCTCCACCGCCATCACGGTGCACTCCTACGACGACGTCACCGCGCCCCCGATCGGGCCGGGCGGCGCCAGCTACTACGACGACAACGAGTGGGTGGGGATCGAGCTGGCGCGCATGTACGAGCTCAACCACGATCCCACCGCGCTGAGCGGCGCCCAGCAGATCATGCAGTTCGTGATGGCCGGCTGGCAGACGACCGGCGCCGAAGGCCAGCCGCTGCCCTGCCCGGGGGGCGTGCCGTTCTCCAACGCCAAGTCCAACACCCAGCGCAACACGATCACCGACGGTCCCGCCGCGGAGCTGGGGGTGCAGCTCTACCGCATCACCCACGAAGCGCGCTACCTGCAGTTCGCCGAGATGGCGTACGGGTGGGTGCGCGAATGCCTGCTGGAACCGAACGGGCTGTACGCCGACCACATCAATCTCACCGGCGTGGTCAACCACTCGCTGTGGAGCTACACCCAGGGCGTGATGATCGGTGCCGGCACGCTGCTGTGGCAGGTCACCCACACGGGCGCCTACCTCAGCGAGGCGCGTGCCACTGAGAAGGCCGCGCTCGCCTACTTCGACTACGGCAAACTCTCCTCGGAAAACCCGTTCTTCGCGGCGGTGTTCTTCCGCAACCAGATCTACCTCGACTCGATCACCCACGAAGCGCCCGGCACCCTTCCGGCGCGCGAATACGTCTACTGGGCCTGGCTGCGCCACCGTCTCACCGACAACCTCTTCGCCTACGGCTCCCCGCCGACCGCCGAACTGCTCGGCCAGGCGGCGGTGACGCAGATCTACGCGCTGCTGTCGATCTCGCCGCGGACGTATTTCTGAGACTCTAAGCTCGCGTGAGCGTCGACGAGCAAGAGCCCGTGGTGCTGAGCCCCGCGACCGGCTATCCGGCGCTCAAGGACTCCGACCTCGAGGTGCTGCGCGGGATCGGGCGGCGCTGGGGGGCGGCGCTGGGGGACCGCGCGGAGTGGATCAAAGCGCTGCCGTGCGACCCCAACCTCGGCCAGTCCGAGAACGGTCCGGGCACCGCTCCCACCAAGGTTGGGCGCCCGGGCACCACGCGCCTGGAGGGCAGGCGCACGCGCTTTGTGCCCGTCGAGGCCGACGGCCGGCCCGGCGAGGAGCTCGAAGCCACGCGCGAGGCGGGGCACGCGCCGACGCGCGGCGGCTGGACCTCCTCGCGGGTGCGCCGGGGGCTGCTGGGGCCCCCGTTGCACAGCGCGGCGGTGCTGGAGGAG
>JBEKYV010000429.1:0-3476 GCA_049510515.1 Solirubrobacteraceae bacterium
TCCCGAGCACGGTCATGAAGCGCTCGATGTCAGCCAGCAGAGCGAGCTCGAGATCGCGCTCGCGCCCCGGGACGCCCCGGATGAAGTCCACAACCAGAGGGTCACGGTCCAAGGGCCGCTACAGCCGCGCTCTTCAGCAACCAGCTGTCGGGTGCGATGGTGGCAAGGCGGGCGAGCAGCCGGTCGAAGGCGACGCGCTTACGGTCGCGTGCAGGCGCGCTCCGTCCTCAACCGCCGCGGGTCTTCAGTCGCTGCTCGAGTACTTGGCGAATGCGACGCCGTCGCCGTATCTCACGCGTGGTCTCCAGCAAGGGCGTGTTCGATGAGATTCCGCACGCGGGCAGGACGCTCCGCGGCCGCGGCATGCAGCCGCCGGGGTGTCGTGAGTCGGCGCTCGAGCGCCTGGCGTACCGCGAGCTCGATCTGCTCCGGCTGGGTTCCTGCCTGCAGCGAATCCACGATTGTGCGCTCTGGGGTCGTGACCGGCACGCCGTCGAGCGACCGGATCTCCGAATGGGCGGGTGAGTGTCGGAGCGTGTGGAAGCGGACTCCAGGGCGTGGTCGCTGACCGCGCTTGGTGCGAGGCAGCGAGATGTGCACTGCGGTTGGGATCACGTCGGAGAGGTCGTACAGCTCGAGTGCGCTCTCGTGCGAGACGACCGCCGGGGTTTGGTGCAGGGACAGCCACGTCGAGACGATGTGCTCGTGCGGGCTGGACGGGAAGTGTCGCAGGCGGTAGAGGCCGCGGCGCACACGCTCGTAGCGACCTCCCGGACGTGCATGATGGCGCAGCGTGCTTCTGTCCATCCCTGTGGTCAGGGCCTGCTGGGCGGTGAAGTAGCCCGCCTGAGCCTCGGCGACGCGGTAGAGCCCATCATGGTCAATAGCGTCAGACATAGAGGGGAATATACCACCCAAACGTCTGACCGAGTAGCGGCGATGCTCTCTTTCGGTAGGTTCCGGGCGAGTTGAACAAAGACCCCTTGACGAACACCACTCCATATCGGCGACTCCTCGTCGGGCTTGACTACCTCCACCCAGCCGGCTAAACTGCATCTTACCAGGAGCGATTTATGCCGAAGACTGCCACCAACCCCATGCTCACGCGCCGCGAGGCCGTCGAGATCGCACACGTTCCGCTCGGCGCGCTCGACAAGGCGATCGAGCAGAAGATCGTGACCGTCCACAGACGCCGCGACCGCAGCTGGCTGGCAAGCGAGGATGTCGGCGTGATCGCGCTCCTGCAGAAGATGGCGCTCCCGATGCCCGTGACGGTCAAGCGGAAGATCAGGCGATGGGTCCGCGAGACCGAGCCCTACCGCGCCGAGCACGCCGCCGAGCTGCAGATCAGCGATGCGCTCGTCGTGCGCTGGTCCCCCGAGGTCAGCGCCACCGTCCATGCAGCCGAGAGCTATGCGAGGCTGCGCGAGCAGTGGATCGAGACAGACCCCCACATCAAGGGCGGCGAGCCCGTGATCAGCGGCACCCGCATCGGTGCGCGCGCCGTCGCACAGCGCATCGAGCATGGCGACACCATCCAGACGCTCATCGAGGACTACCCGCACGTTCCCGGCGAGGCATTCCAGACCGCATGCACGTACGCCAAGGCTCACCCGCGCCGCGGAAGGCCCACCCGACCCTGGCGGGACGGCGATGAAGCTCTGGATCGACGAGGACCTCTCCCCGTCATTGGTTGACGTCGCGCACCGTCACGGCCTCGACGCCACCTGCAACCGCGACAGATCGCTTCTCGGCCGCTCCGACGCGGAGGTCTTGCGGCACTGCCTCGACGAGGACCGAACTCTCGTAACCAACAACCTCGGGGATTTCCGCCAGCTCTGCGAGAGGCACACCGTCCACCCAGGCCTCATTGTCCTTCCCACACCCTCCCGAGAAAAGCAGCAGCAGCTTCTCGGCATCGCGCTCACGTACATACAGGAGCAGACGACGCTACACACCGCCGCAGATCAAGGCGAGTTCATGATCAATCGCGTCGTCGAGGTCAGCGTAACGGGCGGCTGCACCGACTACCAATTGCCGGTGACGCCATAGCTCGCCGGTGGGCGACTCTCTCTCGCCTGTGCCTGTTTCTGTGCAGAGGTACGATATTGGGCTCCAAGTCGCCCCGGGCCTCAAATACCACGGGGAGTACCACGGGCTGAGGGCCGCTACTCATTCGTTTGATGGCTTTTCCGGAGTCGCACCAGCCCTGCGCCGTGGCGAGTCCTACAGCCTGGCCCTGGAAGCTGGAGCCTCGCGGTGTGGCTGACCAACGCAGCGGGCAACGCCACGGCCGCCAACGCGGCGCACACGACCCTCACTGTCCCAGCAGACAGCTCGGGCGGTGGCGGATCGGGTGGCTCGGGCAGCGACGACTCTGGCGGTAGCGACGGCTCCTCGACTCCGAAGGCGACAATCCACGTCAGCGAGACCTTGCGCGGGCGCGAGCTCGTCGTGCATGTGAGCGGACCTGCGACCGGAAAGGTCCGCGTGAGCTTCACGGCCTCCTTGGAGGCCGGACGGTCGCCTGGGGCGCGAAGACCGTGGCGCTCAAGCATGGGAGGCTGACGGCAACCTTCAAGCTCGGTCCCCGCACCGCGGCGCACGCCACGATCCACGTCAGCGCGAGGCTCGATCACCAGCTCGCGGTCACGAGCACGCTTCACCGCCACGCATCCCATCACGCAGGCGGCACCCGCAAGCCCAAGTCGAAGCGATAGCTTCCCGCGGTGCCCCACCCCACACGTTCCTATATCGCCTACGTCGACGACTCGGGCAACGAGAACGTCGGGTGGATGTGGACAGCGTTGGCGCTACCGTTCGATCTCTGGAGCGAGTACCTGCGTCGCTGGCTGGCGTTTCGCCACTGGCTGTATCGCCAACACGGCGTGCCGGCCAACTTCGAGCTTCCTCCCAGGTGTGGCTCGCGGTCGAGCCAGCCAAGCACACCAGCGCAACCGGGCAACTCGCTCTCGTGCAAGATGACGACGGGGAGCCCATCGACATTCTCGGACGAGGTAGACACGGCGCCGGGCGCGCTTCGAGGTATTCGAGAAGGGCCTGAAGACGATCGGGACGTTCTCCGACGCCCGCCTGTTCACCGTCGGGAGCCCGAGCACGAGCGGCGCGGCGAAGCTCGCGCTCTACGACGATCTGCTGTGCTTCGTGGAGGACTTCCTCGCCAGCGAAGGCAGCCATGCGACATTCATCGTGGACGGGGCACACGACAGCGGAGGTCATCTGCGCTCAGCGCACCGTGCCCTGCTCATCAAGCACCGCCGGATCGTGGAGGATGCCGGGCTGCGCCGGTCATCCGACAGCCAGCTTTTGCAAGCCGCCCACTGCTGCGCGCACGCGGCCTTCCAGAGCGTCCAGAACAAGGCCAGCCTGGACGAGAAGTTCAGACGCCAATACGAGACCACGATGTCGCGATTGATCGCCCGGCCGTTCGGCGTCGAGGACGGGCGGTGCATCCG
>JBEKYV010000043.1:0-12789 GCA_049510515.1 Solirubrobacteraceae bacterium
CGCTTGACGATGAGATCGTGCGCACCGCGGCGCTGCTGGTCGCCGGTGAACCGACCGACGAGGCCGCGATCGACGCCGTCACGATCGAGGCGGTGTGGATCTTCCAGATGCCGATGGCGCTGACACTCGACGCCCGCCTGCCGGAAGAGCGCTTCAAGGGCGCCCGCGCGGCGCTGGCGCGCGCCAAGGTGGTGGGGGAGGAGCACCCCGGCGTGCATGTCGCCACGGCGACCGTCCGCGCGCGCAGCGTGGGCCAGGCGATCGTCGAGGAGGCTCGCCGCCGCGGCGTGGAGGCGATCGTGCTGGGCGCGGAGGAGCCCTCGCGGATCCGCGGCGGTGCCCGCTTCGGGGGCCGCAGGGGCCTTGAGAGCTACGCCGGGGACGTCGTGCGCTACGTCGTCGCCCGTGCCCCCTGCCGTGTGATCGTCACCGCGTCCCCGCTGCGCCTCGATCCGGGCGCGGACAGCGATTCCGATCCCTCGCTTCCGCGCGCGACCCGACCTGCCGCCGGGGCCGGCATCGTCTAACCTCCGGCTCATGTTCGTCTTGATCGTAGGCGCCGGGCGCGTCGGCTCGGCCGTCGCCCGCTCCACGCTCGCCGCCGGTCACGAAGTGTCGGTGCTGGACGAGGATCTGCTCTCGCACGAGCGCCTGAACGCCGGTCAGGCGACCAGCTGGGAGGAGGCAGGGGGGCTGTTCACGGTCGGCACCGCGCTTGAGGTCGAAGCGCTAGTGCAGGCGGGCGTGGAGCGCGCCGACGTGTTCATCGCCTCGACCAACGGCGACAACACCAACCTGATCATCGCCCAGATCGCCCAGAAGCGCTTCGACGTGCCGAAGGTGATCGCCCGCGTGATGGACCCCGCGCGCGCCGGCTGGTATGGCGAACTGGGACTGCACACGATCTCTCCGACGCAGCACGCGATCGAGATGTTCGAGCGCGCGCTGACCGTCGAGCACGCTGCCTAACCACCACCTCGCAAGGACTCTGGCCCACAAATCATGTACGCGATCATCGTCGGCGCAGGGAAGGTCGGGCGCAACCTCGCTCGCGAGCTGATCGCCAAGGACCATGAGGTGACGCTGATCGAGTCCTCCCGTCCCCGCTACCTCTCGATCGAGGAGGAGTTCGAGCACGCCGCCCAGTACGGCGACGCGACCGAGCTGTGGGTGCTGGAGCGCGCCGGCATCCAGCGCGCCGACCTCGTGATCGCGGTCACCGGCGACGACGAGGACAACATGCTGGTGTGCCAGGTTGCCAAGGAGAAGTATCTCTGCGATCGCATCATCGCCCGCGTCAACAACCCCCGCAACCACGAGCACTTCAAGCTGCTGGGCATCCAGCCTGCCGTGTCCGCCACCGACCTGATTCTGCGCCTGATCGAGCACGAGGTGCCCCGCTACGGCCTCGTGCACCTCTTGGCGCTCGAAGAGGAGCGTCTGGAGATCATCGAGCTGGAGGTCGTCCCCGGCGCCCCCGCCGTGGGCCGGCGCGTAGCCGACATCGAGCTGCCCGAAGGCTCGCTGATCATCTCCGTGCTGCGCGGCGGCGCGGGCTTCGTCCCCAAGGCCGACACGGTGATCGAGGCCGGCGACGAGGTGCTGCTGGTGCTCGACCCGGGCCTCGAGGGCTCGATCACGGGGTTCTTTGCGCCCAATGGCGGCCTGCCGGGGGGGTAGGGGGTCTCTCGTCTGTAGTGCGGTCTCGCCTCGTACGCGCTCCTCGGGCCAAAAAGGGACGCCTCGTGCGTTGTACGGGGGGTTGGTCAGGGTGAGCTTGGAGTGATGACCGGCAGTCCCTGTGCGCCTGCGGCTGCCAGCAGGCGATGGTCGTAGGCGAGCAGCTCATCGGCTTCGACGCGAAGCGCACTGGCGAGATGGATCGCATCAAGGGTGCGGACGGTCGCGGAGGCGAGCTGACGGCTGGCACGCAGCAGAGAGGCGCTCACCGCCACCAGCATGCAGGAGGACAACAGCCGGTCAACCTCTGTCTGCACCTCCTCGCTGGGGTTCGCCAATTTCGCTGCGCGCGCGACCTCGACGAGCGCGAGTCGGCTGGTGACCATGACGGCTGGATGATCTGTCAGATGGCGTTCGAGCGCGGAAGTCTCCGGCTCCTCGATGACGAGCTTCACCAGCGCCGAGGAGTCGACGTAGAGAAGGCGCCGTTCAGCGCTCAGCGCGATCTTCCTCAAGCGCGTAGCTTGCGGTGACAGCGCCCGTCACGGGGTGGCGCCGCAGAGGCTCGTCGAGCGGGATGCCCGGAGTGATGTCGCTTGCCTCGTGCAACCGGTCGATTCGATCTACCGGCGCCGGCGCAAGCACCGCAACACGCTCCCGATGGTGGGTGATCTCGATCGTCTCGCCGGCGCGGACGCGACGAATCGTCGCGGTCAGGTTGTCGCGAAGCTCGCGTATCCCAATCTGCGCAGACATTGTGGCCACACGCTACCACAGCTTGGCGCGCGGGCTCGGCCGCAGCGGGTTTGGGAAGGCCGCGCTCATCCTCTGACGTGACGGTCCACTATCCTTGATCTCCCGGTCCGGGATGGTGTAATCGGTAACACGCGTGCCTCTGGAGCACGAATTTGGGGTTCGAGTCCCTGTCCCGGAGTACGCTTACGCCCCGTGTTTACGGGGCGTTTCGCGTTCCTGGGGGGTGCTCGGGCCAGGATTTGGGCCAGTTTTGCGATCGCAGCCTGGGCGGGTGCCCCGGAGCGGGGTATCGTGAGCGCGTGCTTGACGATGCGGTGATAGCGGAGGCTGGCCGTCGGTTGTCAGAGGCGGCGCCACCACAAACGCGGGTGATCCTGTTCGGTTCCCATGCCCGGGGCGAAGCCGGCAAGCACAGTGACTTGGACTTCTTGGTGATCGAGCCGGAGGTCGAGAATCCCGCCTTGGAGTCGGTGCGGTTGCGCAGGGCACTCGGCGATCTGGTGCTCGCCGCGGATGTGATCGTTGCGAGTGAGCACCGGGTGCAAGAGTGGCGTGATGTGCGGGGGAGCCTGATCCACGCGGCACTGGCTGAGGGACGGGAGTTGGCGGCCTGATGGCCAGGGAGCAGGATCTCGCAGAGCAACTTCTTCGTCGCGCTGACACGGACGCGGCCGGGGCCAGGGCGATGCTGCCGATCGACGAAGTAGCGGACGTGCTCGTCTGCTTTCACGCCCAGCAGGCTGTTGAGAAGGCGCTCAAGGCCGTTCTTGCTGCCCGCGGCGTGGAGTTTCCCTTCATTCATGACATCGGTGGTCTGACCAAGTTGTGCAGGGAAGCGGGCGTACCGCTACCGGACGAGATGGATGGTGTAGACCAACTGACTCCCTACGCGGTTGGCCTGCGCTACGACGATGACACGGTGTACGCCGTCGAGCGTGAGACGGCGTCGAGGTGGGCAACCGCCGCGGCCCAGTGGGCTCGGGGCCTGGTTGAGGAGTCTGGGGGTGGACAGAAGTCCTCAACCGAGCCCGAAGCCGTCGATGGTGGCTGAGTTCTGCAGCGCGGGACCAGCGGGAGCGAGTGCTCTCAGGCGTCTGGGAGGAGGCGCTACGGGACCGTGACCCTGGAAACCCATCGCCGAGCTTGACGCGGCGCTTGATCGAGGAGACCCCCGCTACGCCAAGGGCCTCGCCGACGAACTTCGGATCGAACGCGGGAAGCCCATCCCGCTGGAGACGGCGGCGCGGTTCCTGCCGTTGATCGCTGCGGCCAGTCCGAGCGAGTTCGATGCCTACGCGATCCGATGGCTCGCGCGGTGGCTGAGCGAGGCGCCAGCGCCGACGATCGACCAGGCTGTGGACGTCGCTACGCGTCTCGCGGAGCTGCCTATCGAGCCCGATGTGATCGAGGCGATCCGGGACGCTGCGAGCTGATGACCCGCGATCGTGATCTTGATCTCAGGCGGGGCCGGCGGACGCCGGCCCGCGAAGCTCGGGCGGGCAGTTCTCGCGGATGTGTTTGACGAAGTGGCGAATCCCGTTGTGGTACTGAGATGTCGTCCAGATCGACCATGCCGAATAGGTCAGCATCATCGCGCCCACAGGTCGCGGGATCGGCTGGGAAGTTCGCTTCTGGTACGCGAGCCAGAAGAGCAGCGGAGTGCCAATCAGAGCGGCACGGGCGCCGAAGAGCTTGTGTCGTATCTGCAGGCTCTCCGTTTCCCATCCGTTGGCGCACCAGCGGGCCACGTGCTCGCAGTTGAAACCGATCCCGTCGTATTGACGGGGCGGCGGACACTCGACAAGCCATTCGGCGCGGCGCATGGCTAGCGCCGGGTTGTGGTCGGGGGGATTCACGACATCCACCCGGTCAGTCTTCGCGAAGTCCTCGTACGCTCCGCGTTCGATCCTCATGGCCGGTTTGTTCGCTGTCGATCCTGCGAACTCCACGATCTGGGCACCGGGGAACATGATCGCGTGGTGCGTGTATGGATACCCCCAGCGTCGTCGGTGGACGCGAACGTGATCGCCCGGCGCCAGCATTGCCCGAGGATGGCAGGTATTCCGTTTAGACGGTGCCGCTTCCGAACGCGACCACTTCCGAACGCGACCATAGACTGTGGGCCGGTGGATACCGTGATCACCGCTATCGTCGGATTCGGCGGCGTCGCTCTGGGCGCGTTGTTGACCGCGTGGTTGACTCGTCGCAATGAGCGGCGGTCGCGTGCCGAGGATCTGCTGGTCCAGGCACTAAACGATGCAGTGGCCGCCATCGCTGAGGTCGCACATGGAGGAGACCGGGACGCTCAAGCTCATTACGCGTCGGCATCCTCCCGGGTGGCGCTGCATGGTCCGCGGGAGGTCGTTGAGGTATGGCGGCGATTCCAGGACGAGGGGAACACGAACACCGAGGCCGGCCGCGCCTCTCTTCTAGCCGCCGTCCAGGCAGCCAGGAGAAACCTCGGGCATGAGCCAGTCTCCGATGCGGACTTGCGTGTCCTACTGTTCGGTTCGGATCGGCTGGCCGTAGACTCGTAGCGTGCTGGCCAAGCTCGACCATCTTCTGTTGCATCCGTGGGTACAGCGATTCGCCAGCTTGACTCAAGGCTCACCCCGCAACACCGCCTTCGGCACAGGTTCTTGCCCGCCCTCGTCGATCGCTGTGCCGCCGGTGACGGCCTGCCAGTGACCGTCCGACAGTCGAAACACCATAGCCTGCGGTTGCGCTGCAGGCCAGGTTGCCGCCGCCCATTCGCCTTCGACTTTGATAGTCGTCAGACAATCGCCTTCGCTCTTGCTGAACCCGACGAGATGAGCCTGGTTTGCGGCGACTTCTAGGTTCGCTTTCAGAGCTTCGTTTGAGGAAGTGCCGCAAGACTCCTTGCTCTGGGGGGCCACGGCTGGCGCGACAGGTGTCGCAGATGTCGGCAACGTAGTGGTCGTCACCGTGTTGCCCGGTGCGGAGGTGACGGAGGCAGCGACTGTCAGCTCACAGTCGGGCATTTCAGCTTCAGCAGCGTACGCACTCACACCCCGGGCTTGGCGCATAACACCCTTGGCCGCCGCTGCGTAAGTCGTTGGCCCCGTTTCGGGATGCAAGAAGTAGAGAAAATAGGCTTTTAGCTCTTCAAGGTTGGCGTGCCAGCGCGCCGCCGCCAATGCACGCTTTCCAACCATGTCGTCGCCTGCCCCAGACGCTTCTTGCAGGATGGCGCTGGCCGAAATCCTGAGCGCTGCGGCGCTTCGAAGCCCCGTTTCGACTACAGATGGTTCTGCGGTCGCGGCTTCTGTACTTGCATGTTCCGCATTGGCAACGACGGTCTGCAGAGCAGGTATGGATTCACGGCACTCTGAGTCGATTCGCGCTAGGAACGGATTCACGGACACGTGACGAGCGGCTTCGGGGACACCCGACCGATCCGCACCAGTGCTGGGCGAGCTGGGAGCCGAACTCGCACCACCACACCCTGTGATCACCGCGGCACACACAAGAGACACGAATGCATGCCAAGTCCTCGGTCCGCACCTCCGTCCACTCGCGCAAATCCGCGATCGGTTCATTACAGCCGGTCCCTTGCGGTGCTGAACGACCGTTCGCTCGCCATGCTGAGTGCCCGTGCCCCGCGTGCCGACATTACCCACCCCGCGTGAGCGGGCGTGTGCGCAGGCTGATCACGAGCTCTTGCTGGCCCGTAGCCCAAAGGCTGCCACGGCTTGTCGGGTGGGGCAGGGCGAGCACGTCGATCTCGGATTGCGCCAGCGTGATCTTGCCTCGGTGAAACTGGTCGCGGTGCTCGCTCCAGGACGCCTCGCCCAGCAATCCGATCGCCGTTTTCGCGTCCCCACCGAGCGCAATGAGAACTCCGGGCGCGAGCAGTTCCAGCTCTCTGCGCGCGAATCGTTCAGGGCAGTTGACCCGCATCGCCTCCGTGGGTTGGCTGCGGTTGTGCGTTGGCGAGCACTTGATGGCCTGCACACGGGCAACGCGCTCGTAGGCAGCCGCCGCTTCCTGGGGAGTGGGCTGCTCTACGGGGCCATGTCCGTCGAGACTGACCAGAACAGCGAGCGCCGTCGCCATTGAGCGGTAGGCAAACCAGCTTCCGTGTGGCTTGCGTCCCCCTTGCTCGAGCACTTCGATCGCGGTTTCGGCGATCGCGTACTCCACCCCGACCGTCCACCATCCATCGCCTTTCTTCTCGGCGTTGTTGATGTTGAGCGACACCAAGCACACGCCGCCAGGCCGGTACGACTCCCCAACCCAGGGCCAGAAGATCGAGCCGCTCTCCCCGAGCTTGTTCTTCGCAGGGAAGACACGCGGCAGCCTGTCCTGCTCTCGCGCCCAGCAATCCGGTGCGGACGGACAACAACGGTGCAACGCCAACGGCTGGCCGTCCGTGATGACCCCAGCCGCCTCGTAGATCCCGGTGAGCTTCGTCAACATCCGTGTCCGTGCCGGCGTGCTCCAACGGGCGTCGTGCCACGTCAGGATGTCCCCGACCTGCTGCTTGTCCATCGCGTCAAACTACATCACCGACAGCCGCAGCAACTCCAGCCTGTCGGTCTTCACCTCCAGTTGTGAAACGCCGTAGCCGTCGCGTCATGCGGGCCAGTGTCGTCAGCGTCCTCGATTCGCGCTGCGATCGGGGGTGCGATCAGAGTTCCGTGTCGGTGGGTTGAGCCAGCGCGCGAGGCGCAGTGGCCGAAGTCGAGTGGGATCGAATTGTCCCAATTGGGGATCGGATAGCTCGCGGTGGGCGAGCGAGGGTGTCTGAGTACGACTGTTGGCCATCTTCTGGGCCAGGCGCGTGATCCGTCCGGCGTCTTGTCCTTCCTCGCCGAGGTCCTCGCGTGCGATGAACCAGGTGGTGCCGCCGCGCGCGCGGGTCGCCTCGACGTAGGCGGTCTCCTTGCTGGTCTGCCAGCCGCCGGTGAGCACGACGGAGCGCTCTACGGTCGCGCCCTGCTGGCGGTAGACGTGCTGCGCGTAGGCCAACCTCAGCGACTCAAGGTGCTCGCCGGCGAGCTGGATCTTGCGCTGTGACCCGTCGATCGTGACGGTCACGCCTCGCTCGTGGATGGCGCTCACTTGGCCGCGGGTGCCGTTCTCGACCCGCGGCTGCCCTCGGGGACGGTGCTGCGCAGTGAACGCGATCAGGTCGCCTTCGCGTAGGCCGTAGTGGACGCCTGGCAGCGGGATCTCGTGGTGTCCGAGTTCGCCTCGTTCTGCGCGTAGGTGTTGGGCGCGGGCGTTGAGCCGGTCGATCTCCGTGTTCGCCGCGTCAGCGATCAACGCGACCTCGCGGATATCGCGCCCGTTCGTGAGCGTGGCCCACGTTTGTACGGCGTGCTCTGCTGCCTGGTCGCGGGTGTCGGAGAGGTGCAGCTGGCCGCGTGAGGCGTAGTGCGCCATCGCGCGCTCTGGTTCTCCTGCGCGTAGTGCTTGCCATGCGCGCTGGTCGGCGGGGTCCTTGGTGCGGTGGATGTCCGCCAGCTCAGCGGTCGGGGCGTGGCTGGTGAGCCGGTCGAACATGCCGCCTGGGCCGATCGAGGGGAGCTGCTTGCCGTCGCCGACAGCGATCAGCTTTGCCCCGGAGCGCTCCACGAGCCCGGTCAGGGCGTCGAGGCGCTTGTGGTCGACCATCCCCGCCTCGTCCAGGACTACTGTCGTGTCCCTGCCCACGTGGATGGTCCCCGTGTTTGCGCGGGCGACCAGCGCGTCCAGAGTGAGTGTCTGCCCGGCCAGCGCGGGGCTGTCGGCGCCGAGCCGCGCGGCGGTGGAGCCGGACACCGCGACCCCGATCGTCTCTCGCCCGGCGTGCTGCTCCGCGCGGGCGGCGGCGTCGATCACCACGCCCTTCCCGGTCCCGGCCGGGCCGACGAGGACCGCGGCACGCTCGGGACCCGTGAGGACTTCGAGCGCGTGGTGTTGCTCGGGGCCGAGCGGTCCGCCGATGCGCTCCGCGACCTCACGGGCGGCGTTCTCGCGTGCAGTGTCGCCGACGTCGCGGCCTGCGGGCTGGGCGAGCTGGGTGGCACGGCGTTCGATCGCCTGCTCTTGCGCCCGAACCGTCAGGGTGGTCATCCGCCCGCCCTCCAATGTCAGCACGCGACGGTCGCTCACCATCTCCCGCGTTACAGCGAGCGCCTGATCCGGCGCCATCTCCCCGACGGCCTGCTCCAGCACGACTGCGCGCAGGTCGCGCTCCTGGAAGACGGCGTGCTGCTCGGTCAGCTTCGCCTCGACACGATCCTCGATCGCGCGCTTGGTTGCAGGACGCTCGGACGCGCCGATCAGCCGCACCGCCTCATCCGGGCCGAATCCGTGATCGCAAGCGGTCTGTGTCCACACTTGTTGCAGGTCCGAGCGTGTGGTCAGCTCCTTCGCTCTGCGGTTCTCGAGTGCGAGGTTGCGAAGCTCGCCGCGTTCGGGTGAGCGGCCGTAGCGGGCACGGAAGCGCTCCGCGGCGCGGGCGACCTCACGCGAGCGACCGGAGAACGCCTCGCACAGCTCGCGGGGGACACCCGCGATCTCGAAGTACCGGCCATCCTTGCCGGTGGCCTGCTCAACCGCGTATCCCTCCCGCACGAGCTCCTCAGCGAGCGCTGAGCGGTAGAACGCGCCGAGCTCCCGCGCGGAGCGGAAGATCGGCCGCGACGCGACCGCGACGATCCGGTCGTCCTCACGAACCGCGCCGGTGATGACTACGTGGCTGTGCAGCTGCGGGTCTGGGGCCTGGGCGCCCTGGACTCCGCGGGCGGTGGTGTGCCGGTACTCGGTGGCGATCACGTCCTTGGCCTGCTCTTCCACGACCTGGCCGCTGTAACGGCGTCGCACGACCGGCACCTGCTCCCGTAGATAGAGAACCGTCTGCTCGACCGCGCTGGCGTGGGCTTGCTCGATCTGCTGGCGCTGCCACGGGTCGCCGAGCGCCCACACTGTCGAGACGGACTTCGGGGCGCTGAACGTCACGTCGATTCCGCCGCCCCGGCCGCCGCCGGCGCCCTCCGGACGTAGCCACCGGCCGGTGCCTGGGTGACGCCCCTCCATCAGCGCGATGAAGTCCGCGCCGTCCACCGGCTCGCCGGCGTGAACCCCGAGCCTTTCCAGGGTCTCGGCATCGGCCAGCCAGCGGCCGGGGGCCTGGGTCATCTCGCCGTCGGGGGTCAGGTAGTAGTCCCCGCGCTCGGGCTCCACCGTCTTGCTCTCCAGGTAGCGGGCGTACCCGCCGCCCCGGGACGCACCGATGCTCGCCGCGGTCATCACATGGGTTATTGACCGTGAGCACGCTCAACCGGCCACCGAGTTCGTCACACAGCGATCACACAGCGCTCGCTTTGGCGTGCATGTTGTCTGTGCCGGAGGGACATGAGGGGTGCGGAAGGGTCCGGCGTCACGGCTCTGGAGGGCGGTCGCTGGCGGTGGTCAGCCCGGCTGCTGGGGACGGGTTGGAGCGATCGGTGCACGTCGCTGAAGCAGGAAGGAGTCGGGTTTCGTTCAGGCGCGCCTGGGCGTTTGCAAATTTCGTGGCCGTTTGACGGCGCTCAGGGTCAATAACCCCAGAAGCATCTCTTCCCAAGCCCGATGAACACGCTCCCCACATACATCTCTCCCCGTCCGCGACTGACGCGCGAAGACGTCCTCGACGGCCACGATGTCGCCGAGCTGCTGCACCTGCCGATCTCGACCGTGCTCGAATACGCCCGGCGAGGGCTCCTCCCTGGGCGCAAGCTCGGCCGGCGCTGGATCTTCCTGCGCGATGAGATCGAGGCGGCGGTGCGGAGCGGACCGAGGGACAGGTCGGCGGCGTGAGGGGCATGTCGCGGTTGCTCGTCGAGGCCCGGGAGATGCCACCGCGGCCTGTTTCCGGGGCCGTGGGGTCCAGCCGTGGGGGGGCTTAGGCTCTTGTGGTGGCCAAGTCCGTTGCGGAGCTCCTATCCGAGCGCGAGGGAACTCGCCTGGACTTCAAGCGAGACCTGTCGAGCATGAAGCGGGTCTTGGAGACCGTCTGCTCGTTTCTGAACACAGCCGGCGGGACTCTCGTCGTGGGCGTCGAGGATCACACGAGAGTCGTCCTTGGCCTCGATGACGTGGAGAAGCAGGAGGAGAAACTGGCGAACGCCGTGGCGGGCGCGATCGAGCCGCAACCCACGGTGCAGCTTGAGATCGTGACGCATGAGGGACGCGACCTGCTCCTCCTGCGGGCTGCTTACGCCGCCGGCCCTTTCTTCATCAAGGACAAGGGCAAGGACAGAGGCACGTTCGTCCGCATCGGCAGCAACTCGCTACCCGCGAGCCCGGAGAAGGTCGCCGAGCTTGAACGGGCGCGGCGAATGGGCGCCTGGGACCAGGAGCCGATGCCGGGATTGACGCGGGACGATCTCGACCGGAGGGCAATCAAACGGTGGCTGGATGTGGTGGGAGAGCGCCCGACGGACGCCAAGTTGCACGGACTCGGTGTGCTGGCGGAGTACGGGGGCCAGTTGGTGCCCACCCGCGCCGGGATCATCTTGTTCGGGCGAGAGCAGGCCATCCATTTTCCCGACGCGCAGATCCGATGCGTTCAGTTTCGGGGCTCCGACAAGAGCAAGCCGGTGGTCAAGAGCGAGGACCGCGACGACACCGTGCTCGACGGGATCGAGGCGGCGATCCGGTTCATCGAGCGCAACACCGACCGCATCGTGCGGATCACCGGGCGCACGCAGCGAGAAGAGCTGGATCTCTATCCGCCTCCCGCCGTCCGCGAGGTCCTCAACAACGCGGCCGCCCACGCGGACTACGCCGTGGAGGGCGCCTCGATCTTCGTTGCGCTGTACTCCGATCGCCTTGAGATATCGAATCCCGGGACGTGGCCTCCAGGCTTCTCCCGCGAGGATTTCGAATCCGGTGTGAGCCTTCGTCGCAACAAGGCCATCTCACGCGTGCTGATGCGACTCGGTGTCATCGAGGGCTACGGGAGCGGGTACGACCGCGTGATCGCCGCCTGTCGCGGCGACGGCTACCCCGAGCCCGAGTGGATCGAGAACGGCCCGCAGATCAAGGTGGTCCTCCGGCCGCATCCGGCTAACGACCTGTCTTTGCAGGCGACTCTCCCCGTCCCCGAACGACCGGGAAAGCCAGTACGGCGCCGCCGTTCAACTACGGAGGAGCGCCAGGCCGCCGTACTAGACGCGATTGACGAGCTGGAGCGCCCGAATACAGTCGCCATCCAGGAGCGCACCGGCATCTCGATGAGGAGCTTGGAGCGTGACCTCCGTCGTCTCCGGGAGGCGGGGATAGTCGAGTTCGTTGGTGCTCCTCAGATCGGCTTTTATCGCCGCAGATGAGGTCGCCACTCCGCCACACACCGCCACACTCCGCCACACTCCGCCACACACCGCCGCATACCGCCATATGTTCCGGGTCGTCTCCTCCTGCAGTGAGGGAACGTCTCGGGCGACGAGCACATCGCGGGGCGCCGCGCCCGGACAACTCGACGCGGCGCCCGCTCGGCGTCAGTTGATGACGCCGACGATCTGCACCATGCGGTACGCCGCCCGTGTGGCGAACACGTGCCCGTCCGAGGTCTGGTTGACGAGGCCGTTGACGCGCAGCGACCGGATGGTGTCTTTGACGAGCTTCCCGCGCTCGGTCGCGCGCGCGAGGTCCCACACGGACCAGATCGGCAGGGAGTCGTCCCCGGTGAGCAGGTAGAGCACGTCGCGCTCGATCGCGTTGAGTTCGGCGACGGGATCATGGGTGTGGGTATCTTGGTGCTGCATCGGTTCCTCCTTGTTGGCTGGAGGCACCGGGGGCGGCTCTACAG
Source organism: Solirubrobacteraceae bacterium (assembly GCA_049510515.1). Classification (GTDB taxonomy): domain Bacteria; phylum Actinomycetota; class Thermoleophilia; order Solirubrobacterales; family Solirubrobacteraceae; genus Palsa-744. Next base: position 12,239 of record JBEKYV010000043.1, read on the forward strand.
CGTGGGAGGCACCCATCCGTCGGGTAGGGTTCCTGACGCGCCGGGAGTTGTCGCTTCCGGGGCCAGGGGGCCGGGCGCTAACACCGTCGCGGCCCCCATTCGTGTATACGTGGGGGGAGCAGCATAACACCAAATGAAACAGCGTGATGCACCATGAAAGAGACTCGGCCTGACCTCGTGACCTTCAGCGTCCGCCTTGAGCGCGAGACCGCCGAGCAGCTACGCAAGATCGCCGACAGCGAACACCGCACCGTCGCCGCTGAGCTGCGCCGCATGATCGAGGCCCACATCGAGAAACACGCGGGCCGCTGACGACCGCGCCTGGCGCTACTCCTCGGGGCCGCTTCAAAGCCGGCGGCTTCTTGGCTCGCCCGGTCGGTTCGATCGGCGGCGCGTCAGGATCGGCGGCGCGTCAGGATCGACCGCGAGCAGCGCACGCAGCGCCTCCTCGTGTGTTGTGTCGCCTACCAATGGCAGATCATTGACGACTCTTATCGACAGTTGCGAACGCCAGATTGACCCGCTCCAGATCCTCCGGCCTCGCCTTGGCA
>JBEKYV010000430.1:0-3465 GCA_049510515.1 Solirubrobacteraceae bacterium
GCGATGAGCACCCACCAGAGAAAATCGAATGAAGTGTATTGAAACTCGGTGCCGTTAAAGAGCGCGAGGGGCGAAAAGGCGACGGCGAGAGCGGCGTTGACCTGCGCCGAGCGCGAGCCGCCCAGCTCGCGGGCCATGAGGCCGGAGACGAAGACGGCGACAGCCTGCGCAAGAACGGAAAAAAGCCGAAGGCCGACCATGGAGAGACCGAAGAGGTCGAGACCAACACGCTCGATGAAGGGATCCAGGGGAGGGTAGGAGACGAACCCCCAATCAAGATGGCGGGCATCCGAGAGGAACTGGAGTTCATCGCGATGGAAGCCGTAGCGGCCGTTGGTGGCGACGTGAATCAGCGCGACAGCAGCGGCGATGGCGAAAAGACTGAGGCGGTCTGAGGGGCCGGCAACGGGTTCCGTCCTCGCTGTGGAGACGGGTGCGGTGCCGGGTTGGCTCGTAGCAGAGTTCATCCAGCCTGATGTGCTTTACGTTTGGGGCGCCGGCGCGGTTCCATTGCGGCGCTCGAGCGGCGAAGGCACGCGAACCGAAGCCATGCCCGCGGCAGTAGCGGCCTGGATACCGATGCCGGTGTCCTCAAAGACAAGACAGTGTTTTGCGTCGATGCCAAGGCGCTGGGCCGCGATGAGATAGGCGTCGGGCGCGGGCTTGCTGTGCATGTAGTCTTCAGCGCCGACGAGGAGATCGAAGCGGTCGAGAAGGTTGAGGGTGGTTAAGGATTTGACGATCGACTCGCGCGTGCTGCCCGAGACGACAGCGAAGGGCAACAGACCCTGTCCCGCGTGAATGATCTCGACCACCTCGGGCACCGGCTTGAGCGCGGGAAGAAGCTCGAAGTAGAAATTTTCCTTGTGCTCTGCCACGATAGCGGCCGGCATGTTGAGGCCGTGCATTTTGTTGAGCGTCGAAATGATTTCGACGGGCGGTTTGCCGCCCCATGCGTAGAAGAGGTCTTCGTCGAACGGGCAGTTCCACTCGGCGAGGGCTTTGGTCCATGCCACGTAGTGGAGCGGCATGGAATCGGCGACGGTGCCGTCGCAGTCGAAGAGGTAGGCGCGAAAGTCACCGGCGGGGATGGGAAGCTTCACGGGTCGAGGGAACTCCTTTGAGTGATGTCAATTAAATGATGGGGAGATATAGTGCGGTTTCCCACTCTTTCGTGGCCGTGGCGAAAGAAAAGGATGAGGCAACCGCGCTTTGGCTCGCCGTCGCCGCTTTTTCAGTTGCGGCCGCCGGGGACGCACCAGCCGGGGACGCAGGCGAAGGCGCGCTACGGCGTTTCGAGGGCTGGACCCGGGGCGCCTCGCCGGTCTGCTTCTCGTAGTGCGGCGGCCACGGCGCGTCCGGCACGCCCGCCGCCTCGTCCCGGTCCGCCAGCTCGAGCAGCCCCTCCAGCGAGCCTGGCGCCTCGTCCATTCCGGCCCACGGATCGCCGAGGGCGGCGAAGCGCGCCGGGATGGTGTCGATGGTGTACTCGGCGGGATCACAGGACGGCACTTCCGCCCAGGTCAGCGGGGTCGACACCCGCGCGTCTGGCACCGGGCGGATGGAGTACGCGGACGCGACCGTGCGGTCCTTGGCGTTCTGGTTGTAGTCGACGAAGACGCCGTGCCGCTCTTCCTTCCACCACTTGGAGGTGGCCAGCTCGGGCGCCCGCCGCTCGATCTCCCGCGCCACCGCCACCGCCGCGCGGCGCACGTCACCGAACGACCAGCGTGGCACGATCCGGGCATAGACGTGCAGCCCGCGCGACCCCGACGTCTTGGGCCAGCCGGTCAGCCCGAAGTCGGTCAGCACGTCGGCGGCCACCATGGCCACGTCCCTGATCTGCGGCCATTCCACGCCGGGCACCGGGTCCAGGTCGACCCGGAGCTCGTCCGGGTGGTCCACGTCCGCCGCCCGCACCGGATGCGGGTTCAGGTCGATGCAGCCCAGGTTGATCACCCAGGCCAGCGCGGCCTCGTCGCTGACCACGACCTCGTCGGCGGTCCGGCCGGAAGGAAAGCGGAGTTCGACGGTCCCGATCCAGTCCGGGCGCTTGTCCGGCGCCCGCTTCTGGAAGAACGCCTCGCCCTCCGCGCCGTTCACGAACCGCTTCAGCGCCATCGGCCGCCCGCCCACGCCGGCCAGTGCCCCCGGCGCCACGGCCAGGTAGTAACGGACCATGTCCAGCTTGGTGTGCCCGGTCCGCGGGAAGAACAACTTGCCAGGATTGCTGATCGCGACCTCGCGGCCCGCGACCTCGAGCAGAATCTTCTTCGGTTCAGCCACGGCGCCCACCAGCCAGGATCTCGGCCAGGTCGTAGCTGACCGGCTCCTCGAGCTGGGCGTAGGTACACGAGCGCGGCTCGCGGTCCGGGCGCCAGCGGACGAACTGGGTGGTGTGCCGGAACCGAACGCCTTCCATGTGGTCGTAGCGGACCTCGAGCACGCGTTCGGGCCGCAGCGGGATGAACGACAGGTCCTTGGCCGCGTTCCACCGGCTGCCCTCGGCCTTGCGCGGGGTGCGCTCACCCGCATGGTGCTCGGCCCAGTTCCACGGATGCCCGTCGAACGTCGTCACTAGCGGCTGCAGTTCGCCGAACAGCTCACGGCGCCGCGCCATCGGGAAGGCGCCGACCACGCCCACGCTGGCCAGCTTCCCGTCCGGCGTGTACAGGCCGAGCAGCAGTGACCCGATGGCGTCCTCGCCGCTTTTGTGGGTCCGGTAGCCGGCCACCACGCAGTCCGCGGTGCGCTCGTGCTTGACCTTCAGCATCACCCGCTTGTCCGGCTCGTAGATCCCCCCGGCGGGCTTGGCGATCAGCCCGTCGAGCCCGGCCCCCTCGAACTGGCGGAACCAGCCGCTGGCGATGTCCCGGTCGGTGGTGGCCGGGGTCAGGTGCAGCGGCGGGCCCGTCGTGGCGAGCACACGCTCGAGCGCGGCCCGCCGCTCGGTGAACGGCTGTCCGGTGAGATCGGAATCGCCCAGCGCGAGCAGGTCGAACGCGATGAAGTGAGCCGGGGTCGTCGCGGCCAGCATCTCGACCCGGCTGGCCGCCGGGTGGATCCGCTGCAGCAGGGCCTCGAAATCGAGCCGCTTACCCGAGCCGTCCGGGATCACGATCTCCCCGTCGATCACGACACGCTCCGGCAGCTGAGCCGCAATAGCTGCGGCCAGTTCGGGAAAGTAGCGGGTCATCGGCCGCTCGTTCCGGCTGCCGATCTCGATCTCGTCGCCGTCGCGGAACACGATCGAGCGGAATCCGTCCCATTTCGGTTCGAAGACATATTCCCCGGTCGGGATCGCGTCGGTCGGCTTGGCCAGCATCGGCGCCACCGGCGGGTTGACAGGAAGATCCATACGCCCAGCTTAAGCCGCGAGCCACGGGCTGCCCCGCTTAAGCCGCGATGCACGGCCGTCCCGCTTAAGCCGCGATGCACGGCCGTCCCGCTTAAGCCGCGATGCAC
>JBEKYV010000431.1:0-3461 GCA_049510515.1 Solirubrobacteraceae bacterium
CGAGGGGGAGGGGGGAGGCCGGCCTCCCCCCTCCCCCTCTAAATGAGGGGACCGCGCCGCGCCCCCCGGGCGCGGCATAATGCCGCTCCATGCCCCTCCCCAAGAACGTAACCTTTGTCACATTCGATGTATACGGAACCCTGATCGACTGGGAGAGCGGCATCTACAACGCCTTCGCCAAAGAGGCCGAGCGAGACGGCATAACGCTAGACCGCGCCGAGCTGCTCGCGCTCTTCCACGAGATCTCCCGCGAAATCGAGGCCGGCTCCTACGAGCTGTACGCAGAGGTGCTGCGGCGCACCGCCCTGGAGATCGCCAAACGGCTGGAGTGGCCGCTGGAAACCTCGCGCTCAGGTTTCCTGCCCGACTCGGTGCAGCGCTGGATGCCCTTCAAGGAAACCCCGATCCAGCTGCAGAAGCTCGCCAAGAAGTACAAGCTAGGCCTGCTCTCCAACATCGACGACAAGCTGCTCGGCCAAACGAGGCGGCACATCCCGATCGACTTCGACCTCGTCGTCACCGCCCAGCAGGTGCGCTCCTACAAGCCCGACCTCGCCCACTTCACCGAGTGCGCCCGGCGGATCGGGAGTAAGAAGGGGTGGGTGCACATCGCCTCCAGCCACCACCACGATGTTGAGCCGTGCCTCAAGCAGCGTGTCCCGGTGATCTGGGTCAACCGCAACAAGGAGACGCTCGACGCCTCGCAGAAAAAGCCCACCGCGGAGGTTCCCAACCTGCGCGAGGCGGCGAAGCTGCTCGACGTCTCCTGACTCGCCGTGCGGGTACTGGCCCTGCACCCGGATGTGCTGGTGGCAACCAGCGCGATCTGGCAGACCAACTGCGTGGTGATGCGCGCCCCCACGGATGCTCATCGCGGCGAGGCGCTGGGCGGCACACCGGACCGAGAGGGAGGCCACGAGACCTTCGTCGTCGATTCACCGGTGTTGCCCGATGAGCTCGACGCGCTGCCCACGTTGTTGGAGCAGGCGGGGTTTGCTGTCCCCAGCGGCCTGCTCGCAACCCACGGCGACTGGGACCACCTGCTGGGCCCGCTCGCCTTCGCTGGAGTGGCACTGGGTTGCGCGCAGAGCACCGCGGAGCGGCTGCGCGCGGCGCCGGGAACGGCCCAGCGCGAGCTGCGCGCGTTCGACGAGCAGTACCTGATCGAGCGCCCCCGGCCGCTCGCGCTGGGCGCTATCCAGGCGCTGCCCGTCCCGGGACGCTGCGGGCTCGGGGAGCAGGAGCTGGAGCTGCACCCGGCAGAAGGTCACACCGAGGACGGGATGGCGCTGTGGGTTCCGTGGGCGCGGGTGCTGGTCGCCGGGGACTACCTATCGAGTGTCGAGATCCCCACCCTCGGTGACCCTTCGGCGGCGCCCAGCCACACCGGGAGCCCGCTCCAGGACTACCTCGCGACGCTGGAGCGGTTGCGGCCGCTGGCGGAAGCGGCCGAGCACGTGGTGCCCGGTCACGGACCGGTGCTCGATTCCGCGGGAGCGCTGGCGATCCTGGACGAGGACCTCGTCTATCTCCATGCCCTCGCCGAGCACGGTGTCAAGGCCGAGATCCCGCCCGGGCGGCGCACCGCGTTCCAGCGGGGTCTGCACATAGAGAACGCAGCTCACGTTGCGATCTGAGCCGGCCGCCACATTGATCTTGCCACCGGAGGGAGACCTCGCTTCCTATGTTCCCTTGCGAAAGACGATGACCGCGCCGTCGTGGCTCATCCGCCCGAGCCCGGTAAGGAAGCGGGTGTGCCACTCGGTGATCCCGGCGTCTGCGAGCACGCGACCGAGCCGGTTGAGCGAATAGTGGTTCATCTGCATGTGCGGGTACGACCAGGCTCTCCCGCGCGCGACGTTGACGAGGTTGTACGCAAACGGGACGCTCTTCATCGTCCAGTGGAACGCTCCCGCGGCCGGATGGCTCGGGCGCAGTGCCACCTGGATCGATCCCACCCCGCCGGGGCGCAGGCCGCGCACCAGCGTGGCAAAGATTCGTTCGCCCTCGCGCACCGGTATGTGCTGAAACACCAGGAACGAGTGCACGAAGTCGTAGGTGCCGCTCAGCTCACCAAGCCGCTCGGCCGGCACCCAATCGATGTTGAGCAATCCCATGCCCGCGGCGTTGCGCGCGGCCTCGCGCAGCATCGAAGGCGACACATCGACGCCGTACACCTGCTCGCAGCGCTCCGCCAGGGGCAGTGTCAGGCGTCCTACGCCGCAGCCGAAGTCGAGCGCCACACGGCACTCGAGGCCGGCTCCCACGGCTGACTCGACCGCCGCCAGCGACTCGGCGACATGCCGGCGGCCGCTCTCGAAGAAACGCTCTCGCGTTGCGCCGTCGAGGCGGGCGTGGTGGTAGGCCGGCTCGGATAGCACCGCGTAGTAGGGATCGAGCGCCCCGTAGCGCTCCCACTGCCGGGTCGGGTCGTAGACCATCGTGGTCCTCACCTTCCCGCCCGCGCAAGGTCGCTCACCGGGCGCCCCGAGGCATGCCTGGGACGTTGCGCGCTCGACCATCTCGAGGACCGATGGTTGGCGTGATGAGGGCTCTCCACGGGTGTGTGCTCAGCCGTAGTAGCGCGAGATCACCAGCAGCTGGCTGAAGATGTCGTGCGCCAGGATCACGCTGACGATCGCCACGCCGGCGATCGGGCCCCAGCGCCGGCCGGCGCCGCGCGCCGCCAGCGCCAGCACGGCGCCCCACAGCGCGAGCAGCGGCAGCACATAGCGCGGCTCGGCGTACTCGCCGGGGATCTTGTGCACGTAGTCGTCGGCGCCGATCAGGATCAGCAGCCCCAACCCCATCGTCAGGTAGACCGCCAGCTCGAGCGCACGGCTGGCCAGCGCGCCGCGATAGATCACGAGCGCCCTGGCAAAGAGCACGGCGAGCAGCCCCGCCGGTATCAGCGCAACGTTGTACACCCAGCTCGGGAACGTCGCGTCCAGCCAGCCATACAGGCCCACCAGCCCGTCAAACCAGAACAGCCGCGTGGTGAAAATACCGTGGAAGTCGTGGCCCATCACCGGCAGTCGTGGTAGGTAGAACTGCCAGATGTAGGAGATCTCCCCGGGGAGCGATCCGCCGCGGCTGAACGTGACGAGGGCCTGGAACGTGCCGCCCGCCGGCTTGCCGGAGAGCAGGTTGACGATGCCGTACAGGACGATCGGGCTCGCGCCTATACCGAGCGCGAGCGCCAGGCAGCGGTAGGCGTTGCGCCGTGAGGAGCGCCACTCGATCACGCACAGCGCGAACACGCCAAGGATCGCGCCGGGCAGCAGGCCAACGAAATTGAGCTTGGTGCTCACGCCCACGGCGAGCACGGCCCCGGTCGCGGCCGCCAGTCGCGGTGTGATCCCGCGCCGGAAGCCCCGCGCCAGGCAGTAGAAGAGCGCCGCCGACACGGCGAACAGCATCGCGTCGGGGTTGACCGCGCCCGACATCTCCCCGAACAGCGG
>JBEKYV010000432.1:0-3953 GCA_049510515.1 Solirubrobacteraceae bacterium
ATGCGGCGGCAGGCGCGAGCCGGCGCTGAGGTCGAGGTCAATCAAGCCCTGTCCTCGGCGCGCCGCACGGATGCGATCGAGGTACAGGAGCTCCGGGCCATCGAGCATCCCGATCGCCAGCGTGTAGGGGGCGCGCCTGCCCAGCTCCCGCAGCGGCGCCCGCGCGTGCTCGTACAGGCTGGTCGAGCCCAGCGCCGACATCCCCAGCCCGGTCACCGCCAGCCCCAGCCGGTACTTGCGGCGCGAGCCCTGCACCAGGTGACCGAGGGCAGTTAGCGTGAGCACATAGCGGTGGGTGGTGCTGCGGCTCATCCCGAGCTCGTCGGCGAGGTCGGCGATCCCCCACACCGGGCACTCCGGGGTGAAGCACTCCAGGATCGCGAGTCCCCGCTCCAGCGATTGCGAGTAGCGCGGTTCGCGCAGGTGGGGCACCGGCTCGCGCCACCCCGCCTCCGGCTCGGCGATCGGCGCCGCCGGAAGCCTGTTCACCCGCGGCATTTGCTCCACCTGCGCGCCCCCACGGGGGACGGCGACTGGTGGCAGTCGGGGTAGGCCCCCACGGGGGACGGCGACTGGTGGCAGTCGGGGTAGGCCCCCACGGGGGACGGCGACTGGTGGCAGTCGGGGTAGGCGCGGTAGGCCCCCACCGGGGACGGCAACTGGTGGCAGTCGATGTAGGGGCTCATAGGCTGGACCTCGGCTGAAGCATCGCGGAGCGGCGATAGCGGCGCGAGCGAGGGTCCTGCTCGAGCAGGCCAATCGCGAGCAGCGTATGCGCGTAGCGATGGGTCGTCGAGGTCGGCAGGTCGAGTTCCGCGGCGACTTCCTTGATGCCGCGATCGCTACCGTCGGCAGGAAACGAGATCAGGACGACCAGCCCGAACAGCAGCGAGCGGGAGACGGTGCGGTCGTCGATCAGCGAGGAGGTGGTGAGCTCGCCCGGTGCCGCCAGCACCGCGAGCAGGTTGGCGCTCTGCTCGCCGGCAGCGCTCGCCGCGGCGATCACGCTCGCCACCTGCTCGGCGGTCAGCCCGAGCGAGACGCCCCGCTCGCTCAAGCCGACCGCTCCCGGATAGCCGACCCCCGTGGCCTCATGAATGCGATCTTGACGCATACCGCGCGCGCCGATAACTCAACTTGTTTTCATAAAACAAGAAGCGCGCAGACAAAAAGCAACAGGCAAGGGGATGTTTCCCACTCGGGCTACTCGTCGCGCTGCGAATAGAGCACCCGCCAGATCCGCAACACCGGCAGCAGCAGCCTCGGCAGCGAGCCGCCCGCGGCAGCGAGGCTGCGTGTGCTCGCGCGCATCTGCGGCGAGCGCGAGCTGTCCTTGGAGAGGTACATCGCAACCATGCACGCCACGATCACCGTATGCCTGGCACCGTCGGGCAGCGCGTGCGCGCGTCCGGCCGCCTCGCTCACGATCTCAGATACTCGCTCGACCGCCACCTCGGCGCAGGGATAGTGGGCGATGTAGCTGTGCTGTGCCCCGGCGACATCGTCGGCCTGGTCGGCGTAGCTGTCGAGCATCGTCGCCACCAGCGAGATCCATGGCAGGTAGGCAGCACAGATCGCGCGCACGCGACCCTCCTCGGGCTCCCCCCTCCCCGCCGCAACCGCCAGCAGCGCGAGCACCGTCAACCAGCCGCTGGCCGCGGCGGTCGACTCAAACCATGTGAGCTCCTCCCAGCTGCGCGCCTCGCGCCCTGCCCACTCGCGCAGCGCTGTGTCGCGCAGCTGGGGATCGGGCTCATGGTTGAGACCCAGCATCCGGGCGAGGGTGGCCGCGTGGATCGCCGGCGAGCGCACGTGTCGATAGTGGGGAAGCCGCGCGCAGCGCTCGCGACAGGCAGCCACGAGCGCGGGCAGGTAGCCACCGTCCCCACGCCAAGGGTGGTGGTGGTAGTAGGCGGACACCGGGCCGCCGGGATCGAGTGCCTCGCTGAGCGCCACATGCAGCTGGATGCCGTTTGCGGGGCCCGCTTGCACGCCCCGCTCGCTGACGTTGTCGAGGAAGTCGGCCATCACCTCGAAGGCAACCAGCAGGCGCAGCAGATCGGGGCAGCGCCCATCGGGCAGCGTCCAGAAGAGCGCCGCGCCGTCGGTGCTGGCGCGCTTGCTCTTCAGCGAACGCAGCGCATCGGCGCGCAGCGTCGCGTCGGGGATGCTCGCGGCCCGCGCGCGCCACCCGCGCACCTCCCCGGCGACGGCGCGCAATCCCCACAGCAACTCGCGCGCAGTCGCCCCCGCAAGCGAGGAGAGTTGCCCCGGCGAGAGGGCAGTTGTGGGTCGATGCACAGGGGTCGTCGGATCGGATCCCTCAACGGCTCGGGGGTTGGCGCCACATCGGGTGTCGGCCGTCGCTAGATCGTGCTGACAGTTGTCGGACGAACACGTACCGCAAGATAGCCCGGAAGGGCGAGGATTGCCACCGCCGTCGCGCTGACCAGCGCAAAGATCCACAACGCCGCGAGGCCCCCGACCGAGAAGATGATCGGAAAGCCGGTGACGCTGGCCAGCGCATGGCTCAGCAGTAGCTGGCCGTAGAGCCCGAACAGGGCACCCAGCGAGCAGCCTGCCCCCAGCAGCAGCGCGCTCTCACACAGCAGCGCCCGCCACAGCACGCCCCGCTTGTAGCCCTGGCGCTTGATGTAGGCCAGCTGCGGGCGGCGCTGCCAGATCATCGAGCCCATCGCACCCGCCATCGCCAGCACCGCGGCGATCAGCACCAGCGTGCCGATCTGCGCAAGACGCGAGAGCGACTGGCGCGTGGTGGCATAGTTGGCCTGAATCCGCTGGGAGTCGGTCTGGGCGACCAATCCGCTGCTCGGCCCCAGCGCCCGTTGAATCCGCTTACGCACCGCTGCGGGCGAGGCGCCCGGGCGAATCTGAACCTGGTAGGCACTGGCATCGGGGCTGCCCCACGCACGCGCGTAGTCGCCTGCGCCCACGACGATCGCGCCGGAGGGCCACGCGAGGTTGGTGCTGAGTGCCGCCACGCGCAACGCGGCGGGGTGCGGGGAGGGCAGCGTGAAGCGCTCGCCGATTCGCAGATGGTGAGCGGCGGCGAGCGCCTGCGAGAGCACCGCCCAGCCGCCCGCGCGGATCGCTGCGGTGGCGGGGCCGAGCTCGCCCCGCACAAGCTGGCCGGGCGGGATCGGGTTGGCCGCCGTGCGGGGCGGCGCGAGCACCCACACCCGGCGTGCGCCCCAGTCCAGGAAGCCGCCGCGGTACACCCCGACGGTGCTGACGCCCGGTATGCGGGAGAGCGTGTGGAGCGCCGGCCCCGCTTGGAAGGGAATCGTCGTGAACGTGTTCGCGGCGCCCTGGGGGCTCACCCAGACGGCCGCGTTGGCGTCGATCGCCCGCGCCGAGGCGTCGAGGCCGCGCTGCAGGTTGCTTCGCGCTCCCTCGATCGCGACGCTGCCGAACACCGCGATCGCTCCGGTGGCAGCGATCGCGAGCGAGCGCAGCCGGTTGTGGGGGGTGCGCAGCTCGACTAGGGCGATCCGGGTCGACGCCGCGTACAGCGGACGCTGCAGCAGCTCGAAGCCGGCGAGCAGCGCGTCGAAGGCGATCGGCAGCAGCAACAGCAGGCCCGCACCGAGCGTCGCGCTGCCGAGGATCGCCGACTGGGGATGCGCGAGCAGGATCGCCGTGGTGATCGCCAGGCAGCCGGCCCCCAGTGCGAGGCGCAGCGCCGTGGCGCCCCAATCCCGCCGCTGCGGCCAAAGCCGCATCGTGGCAGCCCGATCCCGCGGCCCCGGCCGGTGGCGTGCGCCGGGGTCGCGGCGCGGCGATGAGCGCAGGCGGGGCGTGAGCACCTCGCGCAGCGGGGCGAGCACGCCGATGCAGGCGGCCAGCAGGCCGGCGCCGGCCGCCAGCGCGATGCTCTGCCAGGCGACGATCCGCTGTTCGCCGACTGCGAATGCGAACGCGAGGTAGCCGGG
>JBEKYV010000433.1:0-3425 GCA_049510515.1 Solirubrobacteraceae bacterium
CTGGAAATGGAGGCTTCGCGGGCCGCGGGCGGAACCGCTCACCCGGTAGCTGGACGCGATGCTTGAGCGCGACGCGCAGCACCGTCGAGGGCGACACGAACACCTGACCGGTGTAGGAGCCGCGGTACGCGAGCTTGCGATGCGAGCGGTCCACCGGACCCCACTGCTCGATCAGATCGAGGATCGCCTGCCCCTCCGTGGCCAGCAGCCCGTGCACCGCGCCACCGCCCGGATCGCGATCCTCCAGCGTCCCCGTCTCCCGTAGCCGTTGGCGCCAGTGATGCGCGCGGCTATCAGCCAGATCCAGCACCCGGCACGCCCTCGCGTGCGCCCACCCGTCGGCGACCGCCTGGTCGATCAGCCCCAGCAGCTCGAGCTTGATCTCCGCACTCACACGCGCGGGGACCGGGCCGAAAAGCTCGAGCGTTGCCTTCCCCGGTGCAAGCTCAGCTCGACCGCCAACTCCTTCAACGCCTCCGAGAGTCGATCGTTCTCCGCCCGCAGCAGCTCCAGCTCCACAGCCTCGGCCGACGCCGGCCGACCCGGCTTCGAAGACGCGAACGCCGCCAGCGCCGCGTCCTTCGCCAACGCCCGCAACCGGATGATCACACTGACGTCGACGCCATACTTCCGGGCCGCGTCTGCCTGCGAGATCTCCTCAGAGGTGACCTCCAAGAAGATCTCCCACTTCTCCTCCTATCTCCAGTCGGCGGTTATGCCCAGCGGGTTGAACTGGTGAAGTGCTTTCCCTGGCTTGAGGTGCTGTAGTGGTCATCGTGGCTTCGGATAATTAGAGGCTGTCCAAGAACGCGAGGAGTGTGTCGGGTGGCTTGTACCTGCCGGGTGGCGTGCCGGTGGGGGTGGTGCGGTCGATCGCCCGTTGTTTGAGCTTGTTGTCGGCGTGCAGGTAGATCTCGGTGGACTTGGTGCTCTCGTGTCCGAGCCACAGCGCGATCGTGAGGATGTCGATGTTCTGGGCGCGGAGCAGCATCGCGTTGGTGTGTCTGAGCACGTGCGGGGTGACGCGCTTGGTGCGCAGCGACCGACAACGGCTCGCTGCCGTGGTGACGTGCTTGTCGAGCAGCCAGGCGACTGCCTTCGGGGTCAGCGGTCCACCTCGACGGCTTGGGAACAGGGGCTGATCGGGCAGGCCTTGGCGCTCATCGAGCCAGGTACGTAGAACCGCGACCGTCTCGCTGGTGAGCGTCACGCAGCGTTCCTTGCGTCCTTTGCCGAGTACGCGGCAGTGCGCGCCGGTTTCGAGGCTGACATCCCCGACGTGAAGGGCGACCAGTTCGGAGACGCGCAGCCCGGTCTGGATCGCAACCAGCAGTAGGGCGTGGTCGCGGCGGCCGAGCCAACCGTTGCGGTCCGGGGTCCGCAGCAGCGACTTGATTTCGTTCTCGTCGAGGTAGGAGATCGTGGTCCGCTTGTGTCGTTTGGCGGGGATCTCGATCACGCGCGCGATTGTCGCCATGTCCTCGGGGTGGCGCAGCGCGGCGTAGCGGAACAGCGAGTGGATCGCCGCCAGCCGGGCGTTGCGAGTCGTGATGATGTTGCTGCGGTCGTGCTCGAGATAGTTGAGGAACGCGCCGATCAGCGGTGCGTCGAGGTCGCCGAATTCAAGCCGGCAGGGTTGCTTGCCGGTCTGCTGCTGCGCGAAGCGCAGTAGCAGTCGCAACGTGTCGCGGTAGGCTGCGATTGTGCGCGGGCTGGCGTTTCGCTGGGTGATCAGCCGGTCGGTGAAAAACGCCTCGAGCGTCGGTGCGATCAGGCTCATAACGCCTCTCCGAAGAGACCGTCGAGCCGGCGGCCAATGAGCTGAAGGAGCTCTGGCACCGCTTGCAGATACCAGTAGGTGGCCGACGGGTCGACGTGTCCGAGATAGGTCGATAGGCGCGGCAGCTCGCGCTGCACGTCGGCGCCAGCGCGATGCAAGTCCAGCAGTGTGCGCACGGCGAACGTGTGGCGCAAGTCGTGCGGGCGGGGTCTGACCCGCTGGCCGCGACCCTCAAGGCCAGCCCGGCGGATCAGCTTCGGGAACGTGTCTTTGACCGCCGATCTGGTGAGCCGCAGGCCTGCGCTCGAGACGAAGAACGCGTGCGTCTTGGGGTTGGGCCAGTGCTGGTCGCGGAGCTTGGCGTATTTGCGCAACGCGTTGGTCGTAGAGTCGTGCAGCGGCACCTCGCGCTGCTTGGTCTGTCTGGCGCGAACGTGAAGCGCCCCGTCGCGGAGGTCGACGTCCTGGCGATCGAGTCCGAGCGCTTCGCCGATCCGCAGACCGCTCGCGGCCATCAGCCCGATCAACGTCTCGTATGTCGCTGCGCGCAGCAACGGCGTCAGCGCGCGCGCCTTGGCCACCAGCGCCGCGATCTCCGCGTCGGTGTAGATATACGGCGCGACCCGCGGGCAGCTGGCGGGAAGCAGGTCCTTGGAGGGGACCTCGGCATCCGGGTCGATCGTCGCCAGGTGGCGGGCGAACCTGCGCACGATCCCCAGCCGCTGGCGCCAGCGGTGCGCTCGCGCGCGAGCCGGCAGCTTCGCCCATGTGAGCGCGAGCTCGGTGGTGATCGTCGCAGAGCCGGCCTGCTCCAGGAAATCGACGAAGGTCTCCAGCAGACGGCCGTCTTCGGCGAGCTGGTAGCCGAGCTGACGGCGGATTCGCAGGTAGTCGCCCAGCGCTTGCCGCAACGGGGTCATGCCGCACCTCCCAGCCACGGCCGCGCCAACCCAAGCAGCGCCTCGCGATCGACCTTGGCGTAGATCGCGGTCGTCTCAAGCTTTCGGTGCCGCAGCACCTGCGCGATCTCCGGCAGCGACGCGCCGGCCCTGAGCATCTGCGTGGCGGCGGTATGGCGCAGGCGGTGGGCGCCGACCGGCGCGACCCCCGCGCGCACGCACGCCGCGCGCACGACGGCCTTGATCGCGGACGCCGACAGCGGCCCAGCCGGCGCGCGTGCGGTCAGGAACGCCCGACGGCAATCGATCGTTTGCCGCCGGCGTAGATAGCCGACGAGCGCCTCGCCCACGTCGACCGGCATGGGCAACCGATCCTGCCGGTTGCCCTTGCCGTGGATCAGCATCTCGCCCGCTCGCCAGTCGAGGTCATCGAGCTGCAGCGCTGCGACCTCGCCGACACGCAAACCCAGTCGCACCATCACCAGCAACAGCGCGTAATCCCGTCGGCCAACGGTCCGGCGCCGATCGCAGCTCCTCAACAGCTTGGCGACCGTCGCGGGCTCCAGCCCGCGGGGCAGCGAGCGATCGCGGAGATCCGCGACCCCCGGCACCGCCCAGCGAAGCGGCAGTGAGATCAGGCCTGCAACGTGGAGGTAGCGAAGCAGCGGCCGCAGTTCCGCGACCAGGTCCCTGGCGCCGGACACTGTGCGTTTCGGACACTCGCGCGCCAGAAACCCGCTCACATC
>JBEKYV010000434.1:0-3419 GCA_049510515.1 Solirubrobacteraceae bacterium
CGGCGCTGGCCGCGGCTCGCCATGCGCCTACGCTCGGCCCTGGAGCGCGAGGCCCCCTACGACGTGCTGCTCCTGCATTACAAGAAGGAGCAGCTGATGGCGGGCATGCTTCCCAAGCGCCTGCGCGCCACCACCGTGTGGGCGGAGTGGGGCCCGGTGCCGCTGCCGTTGAGGGGCGGCGCTCCGCGCCTGGCCTATCTCGCCGCGGGCCGGCGGGCGGCGCTGGCGATGGCGGTCTCGGAGGGCACGCGCCGGTCGGTTGCCGGGGTGGGAGTGGGCACGAAGCTGGTGGTTGTGCCGAATGTGCTGCGCACAGAGGAGATCCGCTTCACCGAGCAGGGACGCCAACGGGTGCGCGAGCAGCTGGGCATCCCCGGGGACGCCTTCGTGGTCGGCTGCATCTCGCGTTTTCACCGCAAGAAGCGCAACGATGTGGTCATCGACGCGGTCAGGGAACTGGAGGATCCGCGGGTGCATCTGATCCTCGCCGGCCAAGGTGAAACCGAGCACCAGCTGCGCGACCTGGCGGCGTCGCTGGGTGAGCGCGCTCACTTCATCCAGACGCCAGGGGCGGAGATCCCCGACGTGCTGTCGGCCTTCGACGTGTCGGTGTTCTGCCCTAGCCCGACCGAGGGGGCGCCGCGGGCGGTGATTCTGGGAATGCTCGCCTCCCGCCCCTGCCTGGCCACGGGCGCCGAGGGTGTCGCGGACATGATCTCCGATGAGATCGGCGCGATCGCCTCGCCGGAGAACTCACCCGCTTCGCTGCGGGCGCTGCTCGAACGCTACATCGACGACCCCCAGCGGGTCGAGCGCGAGGGCAGAGCCGCCCGCGAGCACGCCGAGCGGACGTATGCCGCGCCGGTGGTGGCGGAGATGATCGAGGGGCTCCTACGCGAAGCGATTGCACGGTCGAGCACCTCGCGTTAGACCGCGCTCGTGCGACGCGCGATCGCCGGCCGGGCGAAGTGGGTGATACGGCTGAGCCCTCAATCAATCGAGCTCGAGGAGAAGGTGAGCCTCCAGTTGAACGGGCGCAGCCAGACGTCGTTGAGCTGGTAGCCGGCCCCTGTGAGCGCCTGCACCTGGTGGCGGATCGGCCCGAGGGGGCTTGGCTGGGCAAACTCGACGCAGAGCACCCCGACCGGAATGCGCTCAGCCAGTATGTTGCCGAGGATCTCGTACTCGGACCCCTCTACGCTCAGCTTCAGAAGGTCGATACGTCGATGACCCCACTCCCTCATCAGCGAGCCGATGCTCCGCACCTGCGCCTCGAAGTAGGTGCCAGTCCCGTGCATGTTCGTAGCCGAGCGGGAGACGAACCCCGGCTCGGCGTTGTCGTAGAAGCGCAGCACTCGGTCGGAGGACCAGAGCCCGATCGGCTGAAAGTCAAAGCGCGGCTCGTGGGCGCCGATCGTCTCCGCGTAGCGCGCCGCCTCGGGCACCGGGTCGAACACGTGCACGGTGCATCCGACGCGCTCGATCAGGCCCAGGTCGAAGCTCGCGTCCTCGCCGAGCCCTGCCAGGTAGCAGACCGAATCGCTGCTCAGTGTGTCTACGGGGATGGGCCAAGCGCCGTAGGAGCTCCCAATCTTCACCAGGTCATCTCGCGGAGTGACGGTCAGCGATCTCTGCAATCTTCGCGCCTGGCCGCGCTGGGTGATCGCATGGCTGACTCGATCGACGATCGAGCGCAAGTCGTTACTCACAGGCCGGGACGCTACTACGCGAAACGTTCCATGCTCTTCAACCTTGAGATGCCATGAGCCGTGCCGTGATCCTCGCGGGCGGTGAGGGCACACGCCTGCGTCCCTACACCACCGTGCTGCCCAAGCCGCTGATGCCGATCGGCGACCGCCCGGTGCTCGACATCGTCGTGCGTCAGCTGAAGGCGCACGGCTTCGAGCGGATCACTATCGCCACGGGCTATCTCGCGGAGCTGATCGAGGCGTTCTTCCGCGACGGCGAGCACTACGGCATCCCGATCGACTACTACCGCGAGCAGGAGCCGCTGGGCACCGTCGGCGCGCTCGCCCTGATCGACGGGCTGGCAGAGGAGGACATCCTCGTGATGAATGGCGACGTGCTCACCGACATCGACTACGGCGCGCTGCTGGAGCGCCACCGCGCGAGCGACGCGGCCGCGACGATCGCCACCAAGGAGCGCCAGATCCAGGTGTCGCTCGGCGTGTTGCGCTTCAGCGACGACGGCGACCCCACGCGCCTGACCGGCTACGACGAGAAGCCGGCGATCGACTACGTCGCGAGCATGGGCGTGTACTGCTTCGCCCCACGCGCCCTCTCGTTCATCGAGCCCGGCAAGCGCCTGGACTTCCCCGATCTGATCCTGCGCCTGATCACCGCCGGGGAGACGGTGCGCGCATGGCCGAGCGAGGACTACTGGCTGGACATCGGGCGCCACGACGACTACGAGCAGGCCCAGGAGGAGTTCGAGTCGGTGCGCGAGCGGCTGATCCCGCCGCAGGGGTGAGGCGCACGGCCCAAGTCGAACATGCAAGCCTCGCGCATGGCGGTCTGCGCCAAGACAGACCTCCCGTTGGCGTGGAAGGTCGAGACGGCCAAGATGCACGAAGCGCCTAACAGTGCCGCCGCTGCTCGACAAGCTCCACGGCCTCGGGATCAACCCGGAGACCTGCGCGCTGGACAAGGGGTACGACGGCGAGGCCGTCTACGACGCTTGCGAGGAGCGCGACATCCGGCCCGTGATCTGCCTGAAGGAAACCGCGCGCGTGAAGCGCGGGGATCACAAGCCGCCGAAGTGCGAGCATGAGGAGTGGCGGTTCGCCGGAGCGGACTACGACCGGAAGGCCACCAAGTGGCGGTGCCACACGGGGGAGTGCAAACCTGCGTCGGTGTGGGTGAAGGCCGACCGACTCCATCCCCTCATCCCGCGCGAGACGCTGCGGTGGAAGGCCCTCTACCGAGGCCGTGCGTCCGTGGAGCGCGCGTTCGGGCGCTCCAAGAATGAATGGGCGCTCGCGCCACTCCGGGTCCGCAGGATCGAGCGTGTGCGGCTTCACGCGAACCTCACGATCCTTTCCCAGCTTTCGTGTGCGCTGAACAAGGAACGGGCCTTGGCGCTCGCGGCATAAGGGGGTAGGCTTGCGCGCGTGGCCCCGGCAAACCTGCACGGCGTCTGGGCGAAGTGGCAGCGCGCTGTAGAGCAGTTGACAGCCCTGGATAAGGAAGTTACTGACTTCTGCGCGCAGCCGTACCCCTATGGAGTCCACTCCTACGCGGACCGTGAGCATGGCTGCTATCGCTTTGAGATCAACCCTCGGAGCGGCGGTTTGCACTGGCCCCGGCGCGGCGGCTTGAAGTGGCCCCACTTCGCGTCGGTTGTTGTGTGTGTTGATCTTCTCTGTTTGTGACTTTCGACGATGTCTCGTGGAGTGGAG
>JBEKYV010000435.1:0-3407 GCA_049510515.1 Solirubrobacteraceae bacterium
CCAACCACATTCGTGAGCCGCTCGCGCAGCGTCCTGCCGAGGCGCCGGCGATCGTTGTTCCAGCCGTCGAGGCGGGTGAGCTTGCGACGCAGCACCGCCGCCTGCAGCGCATCCAGCCGCGCGGTCGAGCCGACCACGCTGTGGTGGTAGCGCGGGCGCTCGCCGTGGGCGCGCAGCAGCCGCACGCGGTCGGCCAGCTCCGGGCGGGAGGTGACTACGGCGCCACCGTCGCCCCAAGCGCCGAGGTTCTTGGCGGGGTAGAAGCTGAAGCAGCCGAGGGCCCCGTGCGTGCCCACGCGCTCGCCGCGGTAGCGCGCTCCGTGCGCCTGGCAGGCGTCCTCCAGCACCTCGATGCCCGCTTCGTTCGCCAGCGCGAGGATCGGGTCGAGGTCGACCGTGGCCCCGTACAGATGCACGGGAATCACGCAGCGGGTGCGCGAGGTGAGGGCGCCGGCGACCAGCTCGGCGGTGATCAGGTGCGAGCCGGGGTCCACGTCGATCGGGATCGGGGTGGCCCCCACCGCGCTGACCGCCTCGGCGGTCGCGATGAAGGAGTTGGTGGGGACGATCACCTCGTCGCCCCTGCCGATCTCCAGCGCCCGCAGCGCCAGCGCGAGCGCCTCGGTGCCGGACGAGACGCCGATCGCGTGGTCGACCTCGCAGTACTCGGCGAACTCGCGCTCGAAGGACTCCACGTGGTGGCCGAGCGTGAAGGCGCCCTGCTCCGCCACTTCGCGCACCGCCCCCAGCAGCTCCTCGAGCAGCGCGGGGTCGGCGTTGTCCATGCGGGTGAACGGGACCTGCGGGGTGAGCGCGGCGACGGGCGCGGGCGCAGGCGAGGGAACGACCTGGGGGGAGGCGAGGCTCGTAGACATGTGTTCCCCCGCTATGCCGCCATGGCGGCGGTCGCCGGCGCCGACTCCAGCCGGATCAGCTCCTGTTGCAGCGCCCGCCTGCCGCGGTGGTGCAACCCGTGGATCGAGCTCTCCGAGCGGCCCATCCGCTCGGCGATCTCCGGCGGGGTGAGGCCGATCACGTGGCGCATCACCACCACGTTGCGCTGTTCCTCGGGCAGCGAGTCCAGCGCGGCGCGCAGGTTGCGGGCGCGGTCCTGGGACTCCTCGTCCGCATGCGTGTCCGCGCCGTAGACCTCCTCTGCCGGGATCGCGCGGCGGCGGCGTAAATGGTCGAGCGCCACGTTGCGCGCCAGCCGCAGCAGCCAGCCGGAGAAGGGGATGCCGCGGTCGTCGTACTTGCCGATGACCGTGATCAGCTTGAGGAAGACGTGCTGCGTGAGGTCTTCGGCCTCCTTCTCGTCGCGCACGATCGAGCGCACATACCCGTACACGTTGTCGCAGTAGCGCACGTACAGCAGCCGCAGCGCGTCGCGGTCGCCCTCCTTGGCGCGGGCGATTGCGAGGCGCACCTGGCGCATCGCCTCGGGCGACTCGTCGAGTGTGGTCTTGGCGCGCAGGCCGATGTGAGCGCTCTCGCGAGCGTGCATGTCCTTGATGAGCACGGAGCTTCCTCCATCCATGGTTTGCATTTCCGTTGCCAGTGCTGAGCCCGTTTTGCACCTGCCCTTCGGGCCCGATATGTCCTGACAGCGATGATGCGCTGCGCGGGGGGCGCCCACAATCACCCATTGGTCGCGACTTTTGTTCACCGCCCTGAACGGCGCGATCCGTCATCCTTCGGAGGGCGAGCGTTCAATCCCTGAACGCCCTGGTCCGCCATCCTTCGGGGGAACATCCGTGTTTTTCCGAAGTCACCAACCGAGCGAAGGAGCATCCGCATGAGCGAGCACCCGCACACCGGCACCCCCGCCGAGGAGGAGGATCCCTACGAGTCGCTGATGGCCCGCCGGGGAGCGCCCAAGCACCGCTTCCCCGCCCGCGAGTCCGACCCGCGTCTGGCGTACGCGCTGGTGCACGACGAGCTGCTGCTCGACGGCGTGGCGCGGATGAACCTCGCCACGTTCTGCACCACCTGGGCCGAGCCCGAGGTGTTGAAGCTGCTGGCCGAGAGCTTCGACAAGAACATCGTCGACAAGGACGAGTACCCCCAGACGGCAGAGCTCGAGGCCCGCTGCGTGCGGATGCTCGCCGACCTGTGGCACTCGCCGCACCCGGGAACCACGCTCGGCACCTCGACCACGGGCTCCAGCGAGGCGGCGATGCTGGCGGGCCTCGCGGCGAAGTTCCGCTGGCGCGAGCGCCGCGCCGCCGAAGGCAAGCCGGCCGATAAGCCCAACCTCGTGTGTGGACCCGTCCAGGTCTGCTGGGAGAAGTTCGCGCGCTACTTCGACGTGGAGATCCGCCAGGTGCCGATGGACACCGGCCGCTACCTGATGGAAACCGAGCAGTGCCTGGAGCGCTGCGACGAGAACACGATCATGGTGGTAGCCACGCTCGGCCAGACGTTCACCGGCCTGTTCGAGGACGTTCCCGCGATCGCCGCCGCGCTCGACGAGCTGCAGGCCACCAAGGGCCTCGACGTCCCCCTGCACGTCGACGGCGCCAGCGGCGCCCTCCTCGCCCCCTTCACCGCCCCCGACCTGGAGTGGGACTTCCGCCTGGAGCGCGTCAAGTCGATCAACGCCTCCGGCCACAAGACCGGCCTCGCCCCGCTCGGCTGCGGCTGGGCGGTGTGGCGCGAAAAGGCGGACATGCCCGAGCGGATGATCTTCAACGTCAACTACCTCGGCGGCGAGATGCCGACCTTCAACCTCAACTTCTCCCGCCCCGGCGGCCAGGTCGTCACCCAGTACTACGACTTCATCCGCCTGGGCCGCGAGGGTTACGCCCGCGTGCACGGCGCCACGTATGAGACCTGCGCCTACCTGGCGCACGAGATCGGCAAGTGCGGCCCGTTCGAGCTGGTCCACGCGGGAGACCCCAACCGGGGCATCGCCGCGGTCTCGTGGAAGCTGACCGACGGGGTCGAGCACGCCTTCAACCTGTTCGACGTGGCCGACCGGCTAAGGGCCCACGGCTGGCTCGTGCCGGCCTACACGCTCCCGCCCCACCTGGAGGGCCTCGCGATCCAGCGGATCCTGGTGCGCCACGGCTTTTCGCGCGACATGGCCGACCTGCTGCTCGCCGACATCCACCGCAGCCTCGCCACGCTAGGCGAGCACCCGCCCTCCAGCTCGCTTTCGGAGCGGGAGGTCGGGTCGTTCAACCACAACGCCACGGCGGCGGTCGGCTGATTCGGTCGCGGCGGCGGTCCCCGAGGGGGGCTTGGGGATCGTCCGCGCGCGGGGTCGCTCGTCCCATCCGCCCGGGCGCTGGGCCTCCCTGCCCAGCGACCGTCGTTCGACTACTTCTTTTTGCGCTTCTTCGAGTGCTTAGCCTTCTTGTGGACCGTCTTCGGGCAGCCGGTCACGGAGATCTTCGTGCTCTGGC
>JBEKYV010000436.1:0-3403 GCA_049510515.1 Solirubrobacteraceae bacterium
CAGGCTTGGCGGCGGCCCGCTTCGCTTTGAAGCGATCCGCACGGCCGGTGCCCTTCAAGAAGGCGCCGGCCAGCAGCAGGCCGCCGACTGCCAGGTCGAAGATCGGCCGCGAGGAAGATGAGCTTCCGCCGAACACTTCGGTGTTGCTCGCCACGGTCACCACGCCGATGCCGAGCCCCACGCTCCACGTGAAGGCGCCGGCGAAGTACGCGCCGAGCAGTCGTTTCGGGTGCTCGGAGGCGAGCGTCAGCAGGACGACCGCGAGCAGCACGGGGTTCAGCGCGCAGCTCGCGCCGAGCAGGGCGACGTTGACGATCATGGTGATGACCTCCCGCCCCGCATCCAGCCAGCAGTCTCGCGGTTTGCAAGATGAGCGGCCGTCACCCTTGCGGGGTGATTGCGGGGCAGGCCACTACCCTGTGGGCCAATGGCGCGCATCGGCCTGCTCACCGGCGGTGGGGATTGCCCCGGCCTGAACGCCGTAATCCGCGCCGCCGTGCGCAGCGGGCTGGCGCGCGGCGAGCACAGCTTCCTCGGCTTCCGCCACGGCTGGGCGGGGGTGCTGGAGGACGAGGCGATCGAGCTCGACCTGCGGAGCACCGTCGGCATCCTGCCCCGCGGCGGCACGATCCTCGGCACCTCGCGCACCAACCCGTTCGCCGACGGTATGGGCGGCCTGGAGGCGATCCGCACGACGCTCGAGCGCCGCGGCGTCGACGCGCTGATCCCGATCGGCGGCGAGGACACGCTCGGGGTCGCGCTGCTGCTGCACGAAGAGGGCATCCCGATCGTCGGCGTGCCGAAGACGATCGACAACGACCTCGGCGGCACCGACGTCACGTTCGGCTTCAACACCGCCGTGCAGATCGTCACCGACGCGATCGACCGTCTGCATACCACCGCGGAGTCCCACAACCGGGTGATGGTCGTCGAGGTGATGGGTCGCCACGCCGGGTGGATCGCCACGCACGCCGGGATCGCAGGCGGCGCCGACGCGATCCTGGTGCCCGAGCGCCCGTTCGACGTCGAGGAAGTCTGCGCCCACCTGCGCCGCCGCCATGAGCGCGGGCGCTCCTTCTCGATCGTCGTCGTCTCGGAGGGTGCCATGCCGCGGGAGGGCACGATGCACGCGGTGCGCAGCGACGCCAACGCCCTCGCCGGACGCAGCGACGCCAACGCCGATTCCCTCACCGTGCGCGGCGACACCACCGATGCCTTCGGCCACGCGCGGCTCGGCGGGATCGGCGTCACGCTGGAGCACGAGATCGAGCAGCGCACCGGGTATGAGACGCGCGTCACGATCCTCGGCCACGTGCAGCGCGGCGGCACCCCCACCGCGTTCGACCGCGTGCTCGCCACCCGCTTCGGCGTCGCCGCGATGTACGCGGTCGCCAGCGGCCATTTCGGCAAGATGGTCGCGCTGCACGGCGCGCGGATCGACGAGGTCGACCTCGCCCAGGCTTTGGCGGCCCCGAAGCTGCTCGACCCTGAGCTGTACGCCACGGCGGAGCTGTTCTTCGGATGAGGCCAGGGTGAATATGTTTTTTCAAGACCCCACCACTTCATAAAGTAAAGTCAACGATGCGTGCAATGGTGTTCGAGGAGGTGGGCCAGCCGCTGCGGGCGGTCGAGCGCCCGACCCCCGTGCCCGCTCCCGGCCAGCTGCTGCTGAAGGTGCACGCCTGCGGTGTGTGCCGCACCGACCTGCACCTGCTCGACGGCGAGGTGCAGATCGCCGCGCCCCCGCGGATCCTCGGCCATCAGATCGTTGCCACCGTCGAGTCCGACGGCCGCCGCGTCGGCGTCCCCTGGCTGGGGTGGACCTGCGGCGAGTGCGCCTACTGCCGCTCCGGCCGCGAGAATCTCTGCCCACTGGCGCGCTTCACCGGCCGCGACATCGACGGCGGCATGGCCGATTACACGCTCGCCGACGAGCGCTTCTGCTTCGAGATACCGCCCGGCTACCACGACCTGCAGGCGGCGCCGCTGTTGTGCGCGGGCCTGATCGGCTACCGCGCGCTGCGGATGGCCGGCCGCGCGCGGCGCCTCGGGCTGTACGGCTTCGGCGCCGCCGCCCACATCCTCGCCCAGGTCGCTATCTGGCAGGGAAGGCGCGTGTTCGCCTTCACCCGCCCCGGCGACATCCCCGCGCAGACCTTCGCACTGGAGCTCGGCGCCGGCTGGGCCGGGGGCTCGGACGAGCCGCCTCCCGAGCCGCTCGACGCCGCGATCGTGTTCGCGCCCGACGGCGCGCTCGTCCCGCTCGCGCTGCGCGCTCTCGCCCCCGGCGGCACCGTCGTGTGCGGCGGCATCCACATGAGCGACATCCCTTCCTTCCCCTACGCCGACCTGTGGGAGGAGCGCACGATCCGCTCGGTCGCCAACCTCACCCGCCGCGACGCCGAGGAGTTCCTCGCGCTCGCCCCCCGCGTCCCCGTCAAGACGCAGGTGACCGCCTACCCGCTGGAGGACGCCAACGGCGCGCTCGCCGACCTCCGCGCCGGGCGGTTCACGGGGGCGGCGGTGCTGACGGTGTGAGCGACGAGCGTAGGAGATCACCGGGCGGCGGTACTTACGAGGTGGCGGACACCACCGGCGGATGCGCTAATTCGGCCCCATCGCGTGCACCACCGCCAGCCCCGCCCACTCGTCGTAGGGCGCGAAGAACGCACGCACCTCCCCCTCTTCCGCCCGCGCATAGGGGTTGCCGCCATTGAGCGCGCGCCCCACCAGCTTCAGCAGGCCAACGTCCCCCGCCGGCACCTGGTCGTGGCGGCCTTGGCCGTGCAGCGCGAGCATCTCCACCGTCCACGGGCCGATGCCCGGGATCGCGCGCAGCCGCCGCCAGGTGCGCTCGTGATCGGGGGCGTGCAGGTCGATCCGCCCCCGCGCCACTTCGCGTGCCGCCCGCACCAGCGTGCGCGCCCGCGCCCCGCCGAGGTCGAGCGATTGCAGCAGCGCGGGCGCCACGCCGGCAAGCGCCGCCGGGGTGGGCACGTCGCGCAGGTCGCCGCCGCTGCGCCCCAGCCGTCGCACGATCCGCCGCTCGATCGCCGCGGCGCGCTCGAACTCGATCAGCTGCTCGCAGACCGCCCACGCAAGCGCCTCCCACGGCTCGGGGCGCCGGCGCACCCGCAGCCATGGCCGGCGGCGCACCGACTCTCCGATCAGCGGGTCACGCGCGAAGCGGGTGTGGAACGCGCGCAGGTCCTCGTCCACCCCGAGCGCGAAGCGCATTCGTGCGATCCCGTGCTCGGCCACCTCGCTGGTGGGGGCGCTAGCGTCGAACACCACGCGCTCGGCGGTCGGTTGCGCGACACGCACCACCACCGGCTCCTCGCCAAGATGCAGCAGCCGTTCGAGCACGCCCCCGCGGTGGCGCAACACCCCGTCCATGCCGCCG
>JBEKYV010000437.1:0-3401 GCA_049510515.1 Solirubrobacteraceae bacterium
GCGAACGTCAACCACGCGGCCTGCATCTGGGCGACATAATCGGTCAGCGACCGCCCGCACAGCGGCTCGCTCAGCGAGGCCTCCGCCGCGCGCAAACCCGGCGCCGGGCCGGGGTGCACGAACAGCGGCGCCCCACGCGCTTCGATTCTCTCCAGCAGCGGCGCGCTCAGCGCCAGCGCACCAGGGCCGGCGAGCGCGCCCGCGGGCAGGCACACGCCGATGCAGTCACGTGCCAGCAGCCGGTCGACGTCGTCCGGGTCCTGGTCGTCGAGGGCGATCGGCCCCCACGCGGCAAACCAGCTGGGCAGCGCCAACACGCCCTCCAGGTGGGCGTCGATTAGCTCATCTGCCTCTTCGCGGGGCAGCGCCTCGACACCGATTGCGCTCGACAGTGCGACCACCGCGAGGTCGAGGCCGTCGCCGTCCACGAGGCTCACGCGATGGTGGGGCGATTCGGCCTCGCGGTCGATCATGTAGGGCTGCTCTCCCGCGCTGTGCAGCACCGTCAGGCCATTCGAGCGCCGCACGAAGGGGAGCGTCCGGCGAGCCGCCAGTGCGTCGAGCAGGGGGTCCGTCCAGATGTGCTGATGAATGTCGATCTGCATGGTCTCGAAGGGTTCTCCGTCGTCTTGGCGGCCGGCGAGCAGACCCGCCAAACCCCTATACCTCATAAACCAGATCGAGAATATCATGTTTATCGAGGAGCACAAACCCAGAAGGCGTTTTTTGCAAGCTTTTTTGCCAACAGCGCCGCTCAAGCCCGGCGGCGGCGCTGCCGATACTGGACAAACCTCCTCCTCCCTAGCAGTGCGACCGGCCCACAATCCCCTCTCCTGTGGGCCGGTCGTCTTTAAGGGCTGAGACCTCCCTCCGCTGACGCCAGCACAGCTTGGGCCCGCCTACCGACCCCGGCGGCCAGCGATCCAGCCTCAGAACAGGCCGAGCTGATCGACCTCGTCCACCGGCTCCGCGCCGGGACCGGACCCACCGGAGACCGGAGGCTCCTCTGGCTCCTCCACCAGCTCAGGCACCTCCTCCAGCCACTGCGGCTGCTCCGGAGCAGGCAACGCCAGCAGCTCCGGCAAGCGGCTGAAGTCCTCGCGCAGGGTTTGGAGCATCCGCGGCGTGTAGAGCGCAGCGGCAGGATGGAAGATCGGGTAGAGCCGCACCGAGCGGCGCCCCACCTCGAGCACCTCCGGCTGCCCGTGCAGGCGCGTGATCCCGGTCGGATCGTCGCGCAGCAGCTTGGTCGAGAAGTTCCCCAGCGTGCAGATCACCCGCGGCTGGATCAGCTCGACCTGGCGGTACAGGTACTCCCGGCAGTTCTCGATCTCCACCTGCTGGGGGTCGCGGTTGCCGGGGGGTCTGCACTTCAATGTGTTCGCAATAAACACATCGCCACGCATCATTCCAATCTCCCCCAGCAACTTCTCCAGCAGTTTCCCGGCAGCGCCCACGAACGGCAATCCCTGTTCGTCCTCGCTGGCCCCAGGGGCCTCCCCCACGAACATCAGGTCGGCGTCGGCGTTGCCCGCGCCGAAGACGACCGTCTTGCGTGTGGCGGCCAGCTCGGCGCAGCGCACGCAGCCCTGGGCCTGAGCGAACACTTCCTTGAGGGCCTCGCGCCGCTGTTCAGCCGAGAGCTGGCTCTCTTTGCCCGACATCGGGCGGATGCTAACTCTCCCGTGCTTGGGCGTGCACGCATCCCCCTATGTGCGACTGCGCACACAATGCCCCAGATCTCACATGGCCCTCCTGAGCGCTGTATAATTTCTTGCAGGCCGTCAACCGGGCAAGCCCGGGATGGACCCGAAGCACCGAAGCTTTTCCTATCTCGCGCCGGTATCCGCAGGAACTGGACCGATGGCCATGAGCCAACACCACCGACTCCTCTCGCGCGCATGAGAACCCTGCGCTCCGTCGCCGAGCTGCGGGCCGCGCTGGCGCCGGCCCGCGAGGCCGGCTCGACGATCGGGCTGGTGCCGACGATGGGGGCACTGCATGAGGGGCATCTTTCGCTGATCCGGCGGGCTCGCGAGCAGTGCGACGTCGTTGTGATGTCGCTGTTCGTCAACCCCGCCCAGTTCAACGAGCACGCCGACCTCGAGCGCTACCCCCGTTCCGAGCGCCACGACGCGGGGCTGGCTGCCGAAGCGGGGGCCGACCTGCTGTTTGCGCCCTCGGTCGAAGAGGTGTACCCGCCCGGCTTTGCCACCGCGGTGGAAGTGCTGGGGCTGACCGACCGCCTGGAGGGTGCCGCGCGCGGATCCTCGCACTTCCGCGGGGTCACCACCGTGGTCACAAAGCTGCTGTGCATGACGATGCCCCACACGCTCTACCTCGGTCAGAAGGACGCCCAGCAGGTTGTGGTGATCCGCCGCCTGGTGGCCGACCTCAACCTGCCGGTGCAGATCGAGGCGCTGCCGACCGTGCGCGAGCACGACGGGCTGGCGCTCTCCAGCCGCAACGCGCTGCTCGACCCCGCGGCGCGGCCCCGCGCGCTCGCGCTGCACGCCGCGCTGCGGGCCGCCGGCGAGCTCGCCGCCCGGGGGGAGCGCTCGTCCGCCGCGCTACTGGACGCCGCCCACGCCGAGCTGGCGGCCGCGGAGGTGCGCGCCGACTACGTGGCGCTGGTCGATCCCGGCACGCTCGAGCCCCTCCCCCGGCTCGACCGGCCGGCGTTGCTGGCGATCGCCGCACACGTCGGCGGGGTGCGGCTGATCGACAACATCACGCTCGAGCCTCTGCGCAGCGGGAGCGAGCATCGCACCGCGAGAAACGTACATGGAGCGAGCACAGCGACAGCCACCATCGGCGAGAGGAGAGACGAGACCCCATGCAGCGCGTGATGCTCAAGTCCAAGATCCACCGCGCGACGGTGACCGACAGCGACCTGCACTACGTGGGGTCGATCACGATCGACGCCGACCTGCTGGAGGCCGCCGACATTCTCGAGCACGAGCAGGTGCATGTTGTCGACGTCGACAACGGCGCGCGCTTCGAGACCTACACGATCGCCGGCGAGCGCGGCTCGGGGGCGATGAAGGTCAACGGCGCAGCCGCGCGCCTCGTGCACCGCGGCGACACGATCATCGTTATCTCCTATGGCCAGTACGACCAGGCCGAGATGGAGCGCTACGAGCCCCGCGTGGTGCACGTGGAGGCCAACACCAACCGCATCATCACCGTCGACGACGCGGTGGCGACCCTGCTCGCGTAGGGCGCCAACCACAATGTCAGAGAGGAATCCAACAACCATGTCCAGCCATCCCTCCGCCCGCTCCACCAACTCCTCGAGCGTCCAGATCCCCCACGACCCCGGCCGCCTGCCGATGACGCTGCCGCTGCTGGCGGAGAAGAAGCGCCTCGGCGATCCGATCGTGATGGTCACCGCCTACGAC
>JBEKYV010000438.1:0-3400 GCA_049510515.1 Solirubrobacteraceae bacterium
CGCAGGCAGGTCGCGTGCGAGCGCTTCGATCTGCTCGCGTGATGGCTCCGCGACGGGCGCGGCTTGCTCGGCGAGGCAGGCTTCGGCGTCCTTGAGCTCTCTGAGCTTCTCTTCCCAGCGACCCTCGAGACTGCGCGCGACGAGGCGGTTGTCGGGGTCGCACTGGTGAAACGCGCGCTCCGCGCGCGCGGCGTCATACCGGGCGCGCTCGACGCGCAGCTCCAGCGCGCGGGTGGAGCGCGCTCGTCGCTCTGCGACCTCGTCGGCCGTCGCTAGCGCGAGCGCGATCTCCTCGGGGGCGAGCGCTTCCAGCAGCCGGCGGGCGACGAGCTCGTCGACGATCCGCGCGATCACCGAGCGGCAAGCGGCGGTCTGGATGTGATCCGCGCGCGAGTGTGCGCAGTTGTAGTGAGCGCCCTCGGCCTGGTACTGGGTGGACATCGAGCGT
Organism: Solirubrobacteraceae bacterium; assembly: GCA_049510515.1. Lineage (GTDB taxonomy): Bacteria > Actinomycetota > Thermoleophilia > Solirubrobacterales > Solirubrobacteraceae > Palsa-744. The sequence continues at coordinate 449 of JBEKYV010000438.1, forward strand.
CCGCAGGCGCCGCAGCGCACGATCCCCTGGCAGAGCGCGCGTCCTTCGCGTGCGGGTCGCTGACCGCGACGGGTGTCGTTGGCGGCGAGGCGCTGCTCGTTAGCCAAATATGCCTCCCAGGTGATGTAGCTGGGATGATGCGCCTGGATCAGCACAGCCCAGTCCGAGCGCGGCAGCTCGGAGGTCTTGGTCACGATCGTGCCGTCCGGGCGCACGACACGACGGGAGCGATAGCGCCCGAACACATACGCGCCGGCGTAGCACGGATTTGACAGCACGCCGAGCACGCGGCGGTGCGTCAGCGCACCCCAGCGCAGCTCGCCCGCCCAAGCCCCGCCATAGGCGCGCTTGGGGAACCGTCGGCCCTTGAAGGCACCGACCACCCCGTAGCAGAGCCGGTCTGCTCAAACGCCCTGAACAGATCGGTGATCGCGGCCTGAACCTCCTCGTCAGGGTCGATCACGATCTGTCCGTCTTGGTCGTAGAGGCAGCCGACCGGGAGCGGGAAGCGCAGCTCGCCGCGCTCGGCCGCCGCGCGTTTAGCGCCCTGCATCCGGGACGCGATGATATGCAGCTCAGCCTCGGACATTTGCGCCTTCAGCCCAAGCACCAGCCGGTCGTTGAAGTCATGCAGGTCATAGATTCCATCTGAATCGATGATCACCGTGTCGGTTAGCCCGCAGAACTCAAGCAGCCGGTGATGATCCGCGTTGGAGCGCCCTAATCGCGAGACCTCCAGGCCGAAGATCGCGCCGACCTCTCCCAAGCACACCCGTGCGACCATCTCCTTGTAACCCTTCCGCTGATGCGCGTCGCGGCCGGAGATCCCCAGATCGCCGTCGATGACCACGATCCGCTCGCGCTCCCAACCCAGCCGCGCGGCCTCGTCGGCGAGCCCGTACTGGCGCTCGGTTGAGCGCGTGTTGAGCCGCACCTGCGCGGGCGAGGACTGGCGCAGATACACCATCGCCAGGCGCTCCAGGTGCGAGCCGGTGATCTTCCGCTCCGCGCTCAGCATCGCTCACCCCCGCGCGTAGCGCGCACTCGACCATATTCGCCACGACAGCGACCGCCTCGGCCAAGCTGTCGCGCACCGATCATCACCCCAGCGCCCGCCGCCTCAGCAGCTCCAGATTGATCAGCGAGATCTCCGCCAACAGCGTCTCGTTGTGCTGCGTGACTTCCACGTGCTGCTCGACGACCGCAGAAACCGCCGCTGGCACGTAGATCGTGCGGCTGCGCCCGGCGCTGTAGCTCGCCAGGTACATGTACGGGCCGTGCAACTCGCCGCGCTGGCAGCGACACCCCCGGCTCGAGCAACGCCGCCCCTCGCGCAACAACGCCCCGCGTAATGTCCGCTCGGGATCCGATAATCCAGCAGCCAGCCGCTGCCCGCGAGCGCGCAACTGCGCCACGGTCAACTCGGTGAGTTCCACGCCGGTCATCAGCTTGTACATAATTCGCTGACAAGCTCACAGTTCCTTCCCTCTCTCCGAAGGACGAGCGATCGCGGCGACCACAGCCGCTAACTCGACCAACACTTCGAACGTCAACGGCCGCTGCGACGGCTCGGGCCCGCGATCAGTGGCCTCCTCCGCCAGCCCCACGCTGCCCAACGGACCGCCGTCACAGACATACATACGGCCAGCGCCCCAACGACGCTCCAACAGAACATCAAGCCGCTCACCCCACAGCGGATGGAACGGATGCGTAACCACCAGCGAACCCAAAGACTCGCTGGACAACCCTGCGGTATGAACTGACCGTTGCGACCCCGAGCGGCCGCAACCGCCCGTCCGGCTTTGGTATGTACGTTCTGCGAGACGGCCTCGCCCGGTATGCGCCCCTGTGAACACGGGCATGAAGATCGCGAAGGTTGGCTTCGAGATCCTCCCCGTAGTCCTCCCACGTCACGCCGTCCACCCCCGGCGCGGCCTTCGGCTCAAGCGCCAGGTAGGCCGCCCGCAAGCGATCGACGTGGACGTGGTGCAGGAGCGCGGTGAACCGCGCTTCCTTGTCCGTTCGTGCCATTCGGCGCACGCGATCCAGATCACTGAGCGCGCCCTGCCCGGCACTGGGTCCGGGGCACGTTTCGCTGGTCGCGTTTCCCTTGGCTGGTCGCCTTCCCTCCACCACCTCCGCCGCCCCGCCTTGGGCGTTGTTCGGCAGTCTCACAGGTAGTACGCGACCATCCGACTTCTCACGATCGTCCATCACGGGCTTACGGCCCTTGGCCTTCCCCGCACGACCCGCCCTACCATCACCACAAGCGGGTGATCATGAGACCTCCCGGTTCTCAGCATGAAGAGATCACGCGCATGCACAGGATCTTCGACCCCGCGGGGTCCACTGACAGCTCGCCAAAACGCCGCCAGCGGTATCGCCTTCCGCGTGCCATGACCGCGTCGGCACCCCAAACGACCCCATTTCGGGGCTGAATAGCCCGGCCTGCGCGCACCCCATAACCAACGCTTCGCTGCGCCCTCACGGGTCGCCAACGCATGGACGGGGCCGTCGTGACTGGCTAGATCTTCAACGTAGGACTCTTCCATTCCCTTCTCCATGCCGGTTGTCCGGCGCTTTCCATGACTCAGGGCCACCGCGACTAGCTGCATCTTCGGTGTAGGACTCTTTCATTCCCATCCTCATGCCGGTTGTCCGGCGCTTTCCACGAACCCGGGATAGTCAAACCCCAACCCGCCCGCTGCGTACTTCCAGCGCACGTCATAAGTGAACCGGTCCACCGCCTCACGGTCAGAACACCCCTCAATCCGCTGCAGCACCATCACGACCGCGACGATCATCGGCGGCACGCAATGCCGGCCGTCATCAGCGAACATCGCGTCAGGAAACAGCCGGAAGCACTCACGGTGCAACAGCCCATAGATCGAGTCCGCAGCAACCCGGCCCTCGCAGAAGCTCGTCGTCGTGAACACATCCGCCTGCGTTGGA
>JBEKYV010000439.1:0-3386 GCA_049510515.1 Solirubrobacteraceae bacterium
GTATGCGTTGTCGCCGGGGCCCGGGTAGAGCTCTTCGCCATGTTCGTTCTTTTCAAGCGGCGTGTTGGGGCCGGTGGGCTCCCAGTTGAGCTGGTTGCCGAACAGCGTCTCGCCGGCGGAGTCGTCTTCCAGCGAGGTCGCCGCGTCTGGCGCGACGAGCGTCGAGTTGACGAAGCTGTTGCCGGAATATGTGAACGGCGGGAAGCCCTCGTCGAAGGTGACGTCGATCAGCCCGCCTTCCTTGAACGCCGGCGATTCCTCGATCTCGGGGATCACGTGTTCGAGGAACAGGTCGGCCGAGTACAGCCCGCCTGTGTAGTTGACCGGCGCGTTCGGCGTGGTCGGGTTGGAGAAGCCGCCCGAGAGGTTGTTGCCGTGACACACAGCATCGTGGCCGTCGCTGCAGTTGTTGGGCGAGATCCAGCTGAACGCCGGCGTGGTGGCCGCGCTCTGCAGGTCGTGGTAGAGGCCGCCCGTCGAGCTGAAGAGGTTGGCGATGTGCGCTTCGTTGCAGTCGCCGGCCGCCCTGATCGATTCAAACCAGGGGAAGGGGAAGTGCTTGGGCACGTACTGGTCGGTGCCGTTGGCGCTGCCCGGGTTGGGGAAGGATTTGCTACCGGTCGCACCCGGTTCGGCGTACGGCGCGCCGCAGTATTCGCTGCCGGCGTCGTGCGCGGGCCCGCTTTCGTCGGTGTTGCCGAGATCCTGGGCGTAGCCCTTCCAGCTCACGTGCGCGGCGTCGAGCTGGTTGAACAGCGTCGGCACGCTCGCCGGGTAGACGCAGCCGTTGGAGCCCGCCGCCGCGTTGGGGCCGGCGGCCGATTCCATCTGCCCATAGTTGGGGTTGGTCTTCAGCTTGCCCGAGGTGTTGAGTGTCCCTGAGAACTTGTCGTAGTAGGGGCAGTCCGCCTGCGTGTCGGGCTGCGTGGCCTGGCCGCTCACCATCGAGACGTAGTTGTCGAGGCTGAAATGGCCGGTGCCGTAGTAGTTCTTCAACAGCACCCCCTGTTCGGGCAGCGTCTGCCACAGGAAGGTGTTGCTGTTGAGGCCCGTGAAGCTCGCGTCGTATGACTTGTTCTCGAGGATGATCAGCCACACGTGCTTGATCTTGCCTTTGCCCACACCGAGGCCGTCCCCATAGGATTTGGGCGCTTCGCCGGCGAGGGCGCTGGCCGACACCATCATCAGGACAGCGACCAGGGCGGTCACTGCGATCGCTATGGTCGTCAACGCTCTGCGACGGCCGGGGGACTTTGCACTCATCGCTGGGGTCATCTCCTTTTGCGCACGTGGCGGTTTATGCGGCTCGTATGCGTGAGTGTTTCCCGCCCGCCGCCCCGCCCACGTGTTCATCTCGTGACCCGTCTGTGAACAAATCGAGAACGTAGCGGCGCCACCGACTGGTGTGATCCTCAGTCGGGACGCTTGCGCCTCTGAGGATGCGGCGTCTCGCCGCGGGCCAGCATCGCCACGAACTGCTCGATCCGCCGGGCGCGCGTATCCGCCCGCTTGGCGTTGTCGATCCGGTACAGCACGGCGTAGCGGTTCTGGCTGGTGAGCACCTCCCACATCGCCCGCGCCGCCGGCTGCGCCTCGAGCGCCGTCGTGAGGTCGGCCGGCACCTCGATGCCCGCCTGCCCCGCGTACGCCTGCCCCCAGCGCCCATCCGCCTTCGCTCGCTCCACAGCAGCGATCCCGGCAGGGCGCATACGGCCCTCGCTCGTGAGCCGCTCCACGATCCCCACGTTGCGCTTCGACCACGCGCTGCGCGGGCGCCGCGGGGTGAAGCGCTGGCGGTAGATGCGCTCATCCAGCCTCCTCACCTGACCGTCGATCCAGCCGTGGCAGAGCGCCTCTTCCAGCGCTTGGTCGTAGGTGAGGCGGGTCGGCTCGGTGGTGCCCTTCTTCGCCAGGCCCAACCACACACCCGGGGAGCGCTCGTGGTTGTCCGCCAGCCACGCCACCCACGCCGCCGCATCGATCACGATCAGCGCCGGCTGGTCGTCCGCCCCCGTCATCGCCTCATCTTTGTATCGCCGCCGCCTCGTGGCGAGACTATTCGCGCTTGAGCGCTCGCACCCACATGACGCTTTCGCGGGCGTTCGAGCAGGTGCGGAACGGGTATGGCACCACCTTTGAAGCGCTCTCACCTGGTGGATAAACACGGAACCCGGCAGCGGCCGCCGGGCGGCACGAAGACGGCAGCGCACCCACGTCGACCACATGTACGAGCGCCGTCGCCTCGCCTTCGGGGGGGAGGGTCACCGTGCGCGGGCGCCCGGTCGCTTCCCGCTTCGCCGAGGCCCCGATCTGGCGCCCGCTCAGGCTCACCGCCGAGACGCCCGGATATCCCGCCAGTGTGCAGGTGCTCCCAGAGAGATTCACGAATTCGAGTTTGTAATAGAAGTTGCCGGCCGCTCCCGAATCTTCTGGGTTCAGCCACATCACCAGCCCCGCCGTCCTGCACCGCGGGGCTGCCGCGGTTTGCGCGTTTGCGGCCGGTGCGGCCGGGTGGGACATCGGTGGTGTCATTCGCGCTGGAACGGGTGCAGGCGTGAGCAAGAGCGCGGCAACGGATGCGGTCAAGGCGAGCATCGAGCCCCAATCGTACCCGAAGCCGTGCCGGCTGGCCTCTACCCGTTGCCCTCAACGCGATAACCTGCCTGCCCCAATTTCTCAGAAGCCTCAGCAGCCAAGTTGGCAAGCGCGGTGCCGACAAGTCTCTCTACGTATGCGCGAATACGAAACTGCGCGGCGGCGGACATCTCCGGATACACATCAAGCAGGCCAAGCACAAGTTTGTCGCCGTCGTCAGGCGACTCCGAGAGCCGGTCAAAAAGCACAAAGGTCTCGGCTTCGTCGTTGGAGATTGAGACGGCAATTTGGATGGAAACGTCGATTGCAGCGTGGGCTGGCGGTGATGACCTGAAGCTGCCGCCGGCTGCGGCATTGCTTACCGACAAGATTGCTCGATACCCGGTGGGCACAGAGCGAGGTGGTCCCCCGTATCTCCCTAAGCTCTTTGAGACTCCGGGTGGAAGCTCAATCGCGTCGAAGACGTCGGAGACAAGCGACTGCACCTCCTCTTGCAGGCGATTCCCGACCGCATCGAGCTCCTCGTGCATCAGCCCACCTTGGGCACTCAACAGCGAACTCAAAATGTTGAGCGCGTCCGCAGACTGCGGGGCAAGAGCGGTGCGCATCGCCTCGATCACCATCCCCACCGCAGAGCGAGCCGCCGTTGCCACGAACAGAATGAACGGTGCACGATTGCCTCGATCTGCATCTTCTAGAGATCTGAAGTAGGGAATCCGCTGATCCGCCAGGATCAGGAGAGGAACAGACGCCGCACGATAGAGGTAGGTTGACGCAACGGCACGCGCAAC
>JBEKYV010000044.1:0-12596 GCA_049510515.1 Solirubrobacteraceae bacterium
CGTCTCGATCAGCGCGTGGTCGTGGTTGCCCGCGACGGCCACGATCTCGCGGGCGGGCGGGGATCTGCGGGCGGGCGGGGATCTGCGGGCGGGCAGGGATTCCATCACCTTGCCGAGCTCCTCGAAGAAGGGGCGCGCGGCGGCCAGCGCCTCGTGACGGGGGCCGTGGCGCAGCTCCAGCAGGTCGCCGAGCAGCACCAGGCGATCCACGTCCGCCAGTGACTCGAATAGTTGCGCGCGCAGCTCGGGGCGCCGCAGCAGGTCCACGCCGGTCGCGCTGCCGAGGTGGAGGTCGGAGACGATCAGGGTGCGCATAGCACCGTCTGGCACCCGTGGGCCGGCCGGGAGGGGAGGAGCGGCGGCTGCGTGAGATTCGCGCGGGGGAGGGGCAACGCCCTACGAGGCCCCGCGCGCCGCGACGGCGTCGCGAATCGGCTTGGGGAGCATGAAGCGGACATCCTCGCGTACAACGTGGAATTCGGAGATGTCCTCGTCGCGCACCCCCCGCGCGCGGAACAGGTCGAGCAGGTCCTGCACCAGCTCGTCGGGGGCGCTGGCGCCGGAGGAGACGCCCACCACGCGCCGGCCGTCGAGCCACTCCTCGCGCACCTCGCCACGGTTGTCGATCAGGTGGGCGGCGGTGCCGCAGTCGCGCGCGACCTCCACGAGGCGCACCGAGTTGGAGGAGTTGCGCGAGCCGATCACCAGCACGAGGTCGCACTCGCCCGCCATCTGCTTGACCGCCGCCTGGCGGTTGGTGGTCGCGTAGCAGATGTCATCGGTGCGGGGCCCGGCGATGCTCGGGAAGCGCTCGCGCAGTCGCGCCACGATCGAGGCGGTCTCGTCGATCGAGAGCGTGGTTTGGGTGATGTAGGCGACCCGCTCGGGGTCCTCCACCTGAAGCTCGTCGACGTCGCGCTCGTTCTCCACCAGCACGATCCGCTCGGGCGCCTCGCCCATCGTACCTTCGACCTCCTCGTGGTCGGCGTGGCCGACCAGCACGATCGTGTAGCCCTGCTCGGCAAAGCGCCGCGCCTCGACGTGCACCTTGGTCACCAGCGGGCAGGTGGCGTCGATCGTCTGCAGCTGCCGCGCCACGGCGTTGGCGCGCACGCTGGGAGACACGCCGTGGGCGGAGAACACCGTGACGGCCCCCTCGGGCACCTCGGTCTCCTGCTCGACGAAGATCGCTCCCCGCGCGCGCAGCGTCGCCACGACGTGCTTGTTGTGGACGATCTCCTTGCGCACATACACCGGGGGCCCGTGCAGCTCCAGCGCGCGTTCCACCGTCTGCACGGCGCGATCGACGCCCGCGCAGTAGCCGCGCGGTGCCGCAAGCAAGATCTTTTCCACCGTGTTGGCCACCAGACTTATTGTAAGGGCCCGCTCGAAGTACCCTAAGCAGTCATGGCCCAGCGTCATCTCGACAGGCTCACCGCGGTGGACGCCTCCTTCCTGCATCAGGAGGGGCCCAGCTCGCACATGCACGTTGGTGGGCTCACGCTGCTGGAGGGGCCGCCGCCGCCGCTGGAGGAGTTCCTCGAACAGATCCGCAAGCGCCTGCACCTGGTGCCGCGCTACCGCCACAAGCTGGCCCACACCCACACGGCGCTCGACAGCGGGCGCCCGGTGTGGGTGGACGATCCGAGCTTCAACCTCGAGTATCACGTGCGCCACACCGCGCTGCCGGCACCGGGGGATTGGGAGCAGCTGTGCAACCTCACCGCGCGCATCTTCTCCCAGCAGCTCGACCGCTCCAAGCCGTTGTGGGAGATGTGGCTGATCGAGGGCCTCGATCCAAAGATTGGGGACCCCGCCCGCCCCGGCCGGCCGCAGGATGACAGGGGCGGGGTGGGCGGGTCCAAATCGTACGAGCGCTGCGCGCTGATCTCCAAGACCCATCACTCGCTGATCGACGGGATCGCCGGGATCGACCTGGCGACTGTGCTGTTCGATCTCTCGCCCGAGCCACCGCCTGTGCGCCACTCAGGCAGGGCGTGGCAGCCCCACCGCGAGCCGAATGCGATCGAGCTGCTGGCGGCGGGCGCAAAGGGGGCGTTGCGCGCGGGGGTGGAGCTGGCGGCGGGCGCGGCCGATGCGCTGGCGCACCCCGACCGTGCGCTCGCCACGGCACGCGAGGCGGCGGAGGGCGTGGGGGAGATCGTGTGGGCGGTGCTCAACCCCGCGCCGGCGACGCCGCTGAACGTGGACATCGGGCCGCACCGGCGCTTCGCCGGGGTGGGCGCGGCGCTGGCGGACTTCAAGGTCGTCAAGAACGCGTTCGGATGCACCGTCAACGACGTCGTGCTGGCAGTTGTTGCAGGGGCGCTGCGCGACCTCATGATCGCGCGCGGGGTGCGCACCGAGGGCTTGGAGCTGCGGGCGCTGGTACCCGTGTCGGTGCGTGCCGAAGACGAGCACCAGCACCTCGGCAACCGCATTGTGGCGATGCGCGGGCCGCTGCCCGTCTACATCCCCGACCCGGTGCAGCGGCTGCTGTTCGTCAAACGCGAGATGGACGGCTTGAAGGAGTCGAAGCAGGCGCTCGGCGCGGAGGTGATCGCGGGCGTGCAGAACTTCGCGCCGCCCACGATCCTTGCGCAGGCGTCGCGTTTGAACTTCTCCACGCGCCTGTTCAACCTGCTGGTGACCAACGTGCCCGGCCCGCAGTTCCCGCTGTATGTGCTGGGCCGCAAGATGCTGGAGGCCTATCCGGTGGCGTTCCTGCCCCAGCACCACGCGCTGGCGATCGCGATCATGTCGTACAACGGCCAGATGAACTTCGGCTTGCTGGGCGACCTCGACGCGATGGACGACATCGACGAGTTCGCGGAGAGCATCGCCGCGCAACTCGCCACGCTGGTGTCGCTCGCGCGCGACGTCGCCGCTTTGCCGGCCTAGAAGCCCAAAGCGAACTTCGCGTCCTCGGACATCCGCTCGGGCGACCACGGCGGGACGAACACCATCTCGCACTCGACCGAGGTGACGCCTTCGAGCTCGCCCACGAACTCCTCCATCTGTTCGGTCACCTGCGGGCCGATCGGGCAGGCGGGGGTGGTGAGCGTGAAGGTGATGTGCACGTCCCCGGCGTTGACCTCCACGCCGTAGACAAGGCCCAGCTCGACGAAGTCGAGGCCGAGCTCGGGGTCGATCACGTTGGAGAGCGCATCCATCACGTCCTCCAGCTCGACGGTGACGGTCTCCTCAGCCAATGGAGCCGACCATCTCCAGCTGAATCAGCCGGTTGAGCTCCACGGCGTACTCCATCGGCAGCTCCTTGGTGACGGGCTCGATGAAGCCGTTGACGATCATCGCGGCGGCCTCGTCCTCGGTGAAGCCGCGCGAGCCCATGTAGAAGAGCTGGTCGTCGGAGATGCGCCCGACGGTGGCCTCGTGGGCGACGGCGACGTTGGGGTTCTGGATCTGGATGTCCGGCCAGGTGTCCGAGCGGGAGATCCCGTCCATCATCAGCCCGTCGCACTGCACGCGCGCTTTGGAGCCCGCCGAGTGGGGGCCCATCCGAACGAGGCCGCGGTAGCCCATGATGCCGCCGTCCTTGGAGATCGACTTGGCGAGGATGTTGGAGGTGGTGTTGGGCGCGAGGTGGACGACCTTCGCGCCGGTGTCCTTGTGCACGCCGCCGGAGGCCACGCCGACGTTTAGGTGGTCGGCGCGGGCGCCCTCGCCCATCAGGTAGGAGCCGGGGTAGAGCATCACGTACTTGGCGCCCATCGAGCCGCCGACCCACTCGACCGTGCCGCCGGCGTCGACGACGGCGCGCTTGGTGTTGAGGTTGTAGACGTCCTTGCTCCAGTTCTGCACCGTCGTGTAGCGGGCCTTGGCGCCCTCGTGCACGAAGATCTCGACCACGGCTGAGTGCATCGAGTTGACCGAGTAGGTCTGCGCGGTGCAGCCCTCGATGTAGTTCACCTCAGAGCCCTCGTCGGCGACGATCAGGGTGTGCTCGAAGGTGCCCTCACCTGCCCCCTCCATGCGGAAGTAGGCCTGCAGCGGCAGGTCGCACTTGACGCCCTTGGGGACGTAGCAGAAGGCCCCGCCCGACCACACGGCGCCGTGGAGCGCCGAGAACTTGTTGTCCTGGGCGGGGACGCATTTGTTCATGAAGTATTTCTGCACCAGCTCGGGGTACTCGGTGATCGCGGTGTCCATCGAGCAGAAGAGGATGCCCTGCTTGGAGTACTCCTCCTTGAGCCCCTCATACACCGGCTCCTGGCGCCACACCCCGACGACGCCGGCGAGGTGCTCGCGCTCGGCCTGGGGGATGCCGAGGTCCTCGTAGGTCTGCTTCATCTCCGCAGGCACGTCGTCCCAGGAGTCATAGCGCCCGGCGGTGGGCGGCGAGTAGAGCACGAGGTCATCCAGGTGCAGCCCCGACAGGTCGATGCTCCACGTGGGCATCGGCTTGCGTTCGAAGATCTCCAGCGCCTTGATCCGTTTGTCGGCCATCCAATCGGGCTCGCCCTTGATCTTCGAGAGCTCCTGCACGACCTCCCGAGAGATCCCCTGGCGCGCGCGCAACTGCCCCTGCTCGTCCTCGACGATCGGGGAGGGCTTGGCGATCCTGACTGTGTCGATTGCGGCCATTGACGCTCCTTCGCTTGAATCCCGTGCTCTGTGGTAGGGATTCTATCGCGTTGGGCGGTGACCGTAACCCAACGGGTGCCGGTCTGCGGCGAACGTGTGCGCCCGAGGGTCGGTCTCACACGGGCTGCTCGCCCAGTTGACGAGGACCTACTTGAAAGTACTCTAAACAATTGAGAGTACGAGTAGTAGATCAAGCGAGCTTTGCTCGGGGTGCTGCCCGCGCCAAGCTGACGATCTCCGTCGCGTGCGTACGCAACAGCTCTTCTACTCTAAACTACTCTCAACATGTTAGAGTAGATGTATGTCCACCGTGGCCGTGGAGCAGGCGCTGAAAGCGCCCGTGAATGAGCGCGGAGAGCGGCTGTTGGAAATCTCGGAGGATCAGTGGTATGACCGCAAGTCGCGGCGGATCGCTCCCAGGGACCTGGCCAACGACCTGATCGGCATGGCGAACGCTGACGGGGGAACGATCGTGGTGGGCCTGTGGAAGGGTGCGGTGGAGGGAGGCGATGGGGACGCCAAGCGTCGCAATGCGCAGATGCAGGCGGCGATCGATTTCGCCCAGCCGCCGATTGCCGTCAAGCACCGATTGGTGCCGTGCCGGGACGCCGACGGGCAGCGCGACCATCTGCTGGTGCTGGATGTCTCCACGAGCGATCTTGTGCACACCAACTCCAAGGACGGGGTGTTCTTGCGCGTGGGGGACGAGACGCGGCGTCTGAGCTTCCACCAGCGCCAGGAGCTGGTGTTCGACAAGGGGCAGGCCAACTACGAGGCGAGGCCGTTGAAGGGAGTGGGCCTGGACGCGCTCGACCGGAGGCTGCTTGCCCAGTACGCCTCCGCGGTGGGGCACCCCGATTCCCTGCGCCTGCTACGCGCACGCGGGCTGGCGGGACGCGGTGGTAACCTTACGATCGCCGGCCTGCTGCTGTTCGCGCGCGAGCCGCAGGCGATTCTTCCGGAAGCCTTCGTGCGTGTCCTGCGCTACCGCGGGCGAGAGCGGGGAACGGGTGCCGCGCAGCAGCTTCTTGAGGATGTCCGTGTGGACGGTCCCGTCCCGCATCAGCTCCGTGCGGCCCAGCGGGTCATCGAACGTCATCAGCCGCAACGCAGAGCGTTGATCCCCGGGGCGGGGCGCTTCGGTGAGGTCCCGCTGATCCCCGAGGACGCCTGGTTGGAGGGCCTGGTGAACGCGGTGGTGCACCGCTCCTACAGCCTCGCCGGCGATCACATCCGAGTGGAGATCTTCGACGACCGGATCGAGGTCTCCAGCCCCGGCCGCTTCCCTGGCCTGGTGGATCTCAGCGATCCACTGCACAGCACACGCTTTGCCCGCAACCCCCGCATCGCGCGCGTGTGCTCCGATTTGCGCTTCGGGCAGGAGCTGGGCGAGGGGATACGCCGCATCTTCGAGGAGATGCGCGCGGCGGGCCTGGTGGACCCGGTCTATCGGCAGACCTCAGGCAGCGTGCTGTTGACGCTGTCGACCGAGTCGGCCGATCAGGCGCTCGACGCGCGTCTGCCTGGGGACGCACGCGCAGTGACGGCTGCGCTCAGAGCGGCGGGGCGGCTTAGCACGGGCGAGGTGGCCGAGGAGCTGGGGCTCTCGCGCCCGGCGACGATGAAGCGGTTGGCTGCGCTGCGCCGCGAGGGATTGATCGAATGGGCCGGCAAGAGCGCCAAGGACCCGCGTGCCTACTGGCGACTGCCGCTAACCTGATCCGCGGCGGCGCCTTTGCGATCTCGGCATCTTGGCCGGTCTCCGCTCTACTTGAAACTACTCTAAATTCTTTAGAGTAAGTATAAGTAGGGCCGACCCGGCGTTGGCCTCAGATTGGGCGCGCCGCGACCGCTGGCCGTGGGGAGGCAGAGATAGGCCCTGAGCGTGGGAGCTACACCGGCCAGTCCCGATCCCCACTGACCGCCCCGCGCACGACCTTGAGGTTGAGCAGCGCGCACTTGCGGCGGGTGGCGGAGACGGGGATGCCGAGCAGGTCGAGCATCCAGTCGGCGCCGAGCTTGCCGACCTCCTCCAGCTCCATCCCCTTCAGCTCCTCGGAGGCGATCGAGGCCGACGCTTGGGAGATCGCGCAGCCGTGGCCGTCGAAGCGCAGATCCTCGATGCGCCCGTCCTTCACGCGAATCTGCACGCTGAGCTCGTCCCCGCAGAGCGGGTTGTGCTCTTCGGCCTCGAGGTCGTGGGGCTCGAGGGCGCCGAAGTTGCGGGGGCGCTTGTAGTGGTCGAGGATGTAGTCGCGGTAGAGGTCGTCCATCAGAGCCCAAACACCTCGCGTCCGGCCAGCAGCGTGTCGAGCAGGGTGTCGATCTCCGCGGGGGTGTTGTAGATCCCCACGCTCGCCCTCGCCGTCGCCGCCACGTGCAGGCAGCGCATCAGCGGCTGCGCGCAGTGGTGGCCGGCGCGGATGCACACGCCGCCGCGGTTGGCCAGCTCGGCGATGTCGTGGGGGTGCATCCCCTCGATCGTGAACGATGCGATGCCGCCCCGTTCCTCCGCGCGCGGCGGGCCGGCGACGTGCAGGCCGGGCACTTCCGCGAGACGGGTGAGCAGGTGCGCGGTGAGCGCTTCCTCGTGCTCGCGCACCCGCTCCATCCCGAGGTTGCGCAGATACTCGGCCGCCACGCCCAGCCCGACGGCCTCGGCGATCGGGGGGGTGCCGGCCTCGAACTTGTACGGCAGCTCGTTCCAGGTCGCGCCGTCGAAGTCGACCGAGGCGATCATGTCGCCGCCCGTCAGGAACGGCGGCATCTCATCCAGCAGCTCGGCGTTGCCGTGCAGCACGCCGATCCCCGTCGGACCCAGCGCCTTGTGGCCGGTCCACGCGTAGAAGTCGGCTCCGACGGCGGCGGTGTCCACCGGCAGGTGCGGCACCGCCTGCGCACCGTCCACCAGCGACACGGCGCCGGCGGCGCGGATCCGTGCGGTCATCTGCGCCACGGGGTTGATCGTGCCGAGCACGTTGGAGACGTGGGTGAATGCCACCAGCTTCACGTCGCTCCGTTCGAGCTCCCTGTCGAGTTGGGTGGGGTCGAGCTGGCCGCTCTCGTCCACCTCCAGGTAGCGCAGCCGCGCGCCGCGCTCTTTGCACAGCTGCTGCCACGGCACGATGTTGGCGTGGTGCTCCATCTGGGTGATGACCACCGCGTCGCCTGCGTCCACGTTGGTGCGGCCCCACGCGTATGCGACGAGGTTGATCGCCTCGGTGACGTTCTTGGTGAAGATCGTCGTCTTGGCGTCGGCGCCGGTGAACGCGGCGATCCGCGCACGCGCCTGCTCGTAGGCGGCGTCGGCCTCCTGCGCGAGCGTGTACACGCCGCGGTGCACGTTGGCGTTATGTGCGCGCAGGTGCTCGGCCAGCGCGTCGATCACCACCTGCGGCTTCTGCGCGGTGGAGGCCGAGTCGAGGTACACCAGCGGGTGCCCGTCGAATTCGCGCGTAAGGATCGGGAAGTCCCTGCGCACGTCGAGGTCGGCAAACTCGTCGCCGGGAGCGCCCGGTGAGAGCGAGTCGATCGCCGCCCGTGCCGAGATGCTCACCTGCCGCTCCTCTCCGCCAACACAGCCAAACCCCCGACCCCCCTTGTGGGGGTCCCCATCCAAAATGCCGTTCCTGCGCACGTCATTCCCGTCACCTGCTCGCCGCGTATGCCTCGATGTCCTCGCGCGCCGCCGCCAGCTTCGCGGCGATCTTCGTGCGCACCACCTCTTCCAGCGGCTGGTCGTCCAGCTGGGCGATCAGCGGCTCGAAGAAGCCCTCGACGATCACCCGCACGGCGCTCGCGCGGTCGAGGCCGCGGGTTTGCATGTAGAAGATCGCGTCCTCATCCAGCTCTCCCACGGTGCCGCCGTGCGAGGCCGACACGTCGTCGGCGCTCACCAGCACCGAGGGGATCGCGTCCAGGCGCGCCTTGTGCGAGAGCATCATTGTGTGGATCTGCAGGTAGGTGTGGGTTTGCTGCGCGCCGGGGTCGATCTGGATCAATCCCTCGAAGCTCGCGCGGCTCTCTCCCGTGGCCGCCCCCCGCCAGTGCACGTCCCCGCCGGAGGGGCCGGTCTCGTGGAGGTCCACCGCAAACACGTCCAGCAGCTCTTTCTCCTGGGCGAAGAACACGCCGCGGAACGCCATGTCCCCGCCCGGCTCGCTCACGGCCAGCTCGAGGTGGTGGCGCACGAGGTGGCCGCCCAGCAGCGCGGGCAGCCAGTGGCAGTAGGCGTCCCTGCCGACGCCCACGAAGCGGGTGGAGGCGTCGAACACTTCGCCACTGCCCCAATCCTGCACTTGGGCGAGGCGGCAGCGCGCGCCGTCGTTCAGGTACAGCTCGAAGGCGCCGGCGTGCAGCGCCTGCCCCTTGAAGTCGCCTGCCAGGTCGTACTCGTGGACGCGGAACTCTGACCCGCGCTCACCCACGATCAGCGTGCGTCCGTACTGCGCCGTACCGGGCCCGTCGATTGCATAGACGATCTCGAACGGCTGCTCGACCTGCAGGCCGGCGGGGATGTGCAGGAAGGCGCCGCCCGTCCACAGCGCGGCGTTCGCCGCCTCCAGCTTGTGGCGGTCGTATGTCAGGCGCTTGGAGTACCAATGGGTGAACAGCTCCTCGTGCTCGCGCGCCGCGTCCTCCAGCGAGCAGAGGATCACACCCTGCCGCGAAAGCTCGGGGTCCAGCTCCACGTGCGCCACGGAACCATCGCGCTGGACGATCCGGCCCGCACGGGGGCGGTCGGGGAGCGTAGTGCGGACGATCTCGGGGAGGGCATCATCGTTGTGATGGCGCACTTCCACGGCATCGAGATCCAGGCCCTCGAAGCTCGTCGTCCAGAAGCCCGAGCGCCGCCACACCGGCAGCTCCGCCGACTCGTACACCGCCAGCGCCGCGTCGCGCAGCTGCTGCAGCGTGCGGCCATCGCCCGCGCCGGCGCCGTGCAGCGCGTGGTAAAGCGTCGACTCGCGGTGGCGCCCCGGCTTGACCGCGACCTCAGACACCGACGCCACCGAACTCGCGGCGGATCTCGTCGTACCCCTCGCGCTCGAGGCGCTCGACCAGCTCGACGCCGCCCTCCAGCACGATCCGGCCCTCCAGCATGATGTGCACGAACTGGGGCTTGATGTAGTGCAGGATGCGCTGATAGTGGGTGATGATCAGCGCGCCGAGGCCCTGCTCGGAGTGGAGCTTCTCGACGCCCTCGGCGACCGTGCGCAGCGCGTCGATGTCGAGGCCGGAGTCGGTCTCGTCGAGGATCGCCACGTCCGGTTTGAGCATCGCCATCTGCAGGATCTCCGCGCGCTTCTTCTCGCCGCCGGAGAACCCGTCGTTGAGGTGGCGCGAGGTGAACGAGCGGTCCACCTCCAGCAGGTCGATCGCGTGCTGCAGCTCGGTGCGGAACTCTTTGACGTTGATCGGCTCCTCGCGCTTGGCGTTGATCGCCATCCGCAGGAAGTTGGCGACCGACACCCCGGGGATCGCCACGGGGTACTGGAAGGCGAGGAACAGCCCCGCCTTCGCGCGCTCGTGCGGCTCGGCCTCGGTGATGTCCTCGCCCTTGAAGCGGATCGAGCCCTCCGTGATCTCGTAGGAGGGGTGCCCCAGCAGGGTGTTGGCGAGCGTCGACTTGCCCGACCCGTTGGGGCCCATCAGCGCGTGCACCTCGCCGCGGTCGATGCTGAGGTCGACGCCTTTGAGGATCTCGCGCTCCTCGATGCGCACGTGCAGGTCGTGTATCTCCAGGTCAGCCATATTCTCCTTCGGTTCAGGCGATTGTCGGCAACGGCTCACCGGCGACGGGGGCCGGCAACAGGTCGGCGAGCGTGGTGTTCATCAGCGTGCTCACGATCGAGAAACGCACGCGGGTCCACAGCAGCTTTGTCGGGCAAACATGGTCTGGATCGGTCTCGCGTGAGCACACGACGCTCCCGTCGGCGTTCTGGGAGATGCACTCGATCGGGGCGATCGACCCCTCCAGTGCCTCGACCACCTCGGCCATCGTGATCTCCTTCGGCGCCCGTGCGAGCATGTACCCGCCCCGCGATCCCCGGCGGCTCTCGATCAGCCCCGCCTTGCGCAGTCGCGCGACGAGGTGCTCGAGGTATGCCAGCGGCAGCCCGTCGTGCTCGGCGATCTCCGCCAGCGGGACGACAGGCTCCTCCCCGTCGGGGCTCGCCTCTGCGCGCTGCGCGAGGGCGACCATCACGCGCACGCCGTACTCCGCCTTGGTGGAAAACATCATCTCGAATACCTACCTGGCGGGTAGGATATCAGGGGTTATTCACGCTCCAGCTTGCGCACGTCGTGCACCAGCCCTTCCGGGGTGAGCTCTTCCACCGGGAACTCGACCCGCGGGGCGCCCTGCTTATCAAGCAGCAACACAAACGCACCACGTTCGTACGCAACCGCGCCTGCACTCGCCGGCGCCACTGTGTAAGCGCGCCACACGGGGCTCAGCTGTGCGGCGCTGCCGGTCAGGTATTCCATGCGGCTGGTCAGCGACGCCGCGCGCAGGAACGCCCGCACGCGCGCGGGCGTGTCCCCGGTGGGGTCGAGGCTGATCGCCAACGCGGGAGTGCTCGCCGGAAGTTCTTCGAGCGCTCCGCGGATCTGCTGGGCGATCAGCGGCGCGGTCGTCTTCGAGCTGGTGTACAGGAAGGTGAGGATCGTCACCTTCCCGCGCACGGCGCTCAGCGAGACGCGCCCGCCGTGCTGGTTGGTGAGCGTGAACCCGCGTGGGCGCAGGCTTCCCGGCAGCAGCGCCCCGTCGTACCCGGTCGCGGACGGCGCGCTCGACCTAACAGACGGCGCGCTCGACGCAACCGCCGAGGTGGGGCTCGCGGTCGCGCCGTCGCCCGAACCGCCGGCGCTGCCCCCGCACCCGGGCAAGGTTGCGAGCGCGAGCGTGGTGACGATGGCAGACGCGATTGGGAGTCGGCGGCGCATTGAGATCCTGGAATGTAAGAGGAACGTAGGAGAGGGCGCGTCACCCCCGATGGGCGAGGTTGTGTAATCCATTGTGCGGTATCGTTTTGAGCCCCTGGCAGACCGGGCTCACGGAAGAGGTGCTCCACCGATGGTCCTCGCAAGCTGCCCTGGCATCGCCACGTTTGTGCGGGGTGTGCTGGGCAACCTCACGATCCTCGCATTCTCCCCCGCGGGGGCTGCTCCCGGCGGCGGCGTGCCACTTGATGACGACGACCCCGGGCGTGCGGTGATCCTGCGCGGTGGCCCGATCCTCACGATGGACGATGCCCAGCCGGTCGGGGAGGCGCTGGCGATTCGCGGCTCCACGATCCTCGGGGTTGGCACGCTCACGGAGGTCAAACGTCACTACACCCCCGGCACCGAGATCATCGACCTCGGCGGGCACGCCGTGCTGCCCGGGTTCGTCGAGCCCAATGTGCGGGTGCTCGAGAGCGCGCTCGCCGCCGCGGGGATCGCCAGGGAGGCGGCGGCGGGTTTGTGTGAGACCGACCCCGAGCGCGTCGAGACGCTCGGCGCTTGCACGTTGCGCGAGCTGGCGATGCGCGGCTGCACCACGGTGTACGACACCGGCATCGGTCGGCTCGCGGGTGCGGCCGAGCATCGCCTGCTGGACGTGCTTGCTCGGGCGCCCGAAGCTCCCGTGCGCGTGCGCGGGGCGTTCACCCCCGAGCTCGCCACCGCGCTCGGTGCGACCCCCGGCGCCGGCGATGAGCGCTACGACGTGGTGGGGATCTCCTACCGCGCCGACGGCTCGATCGAGGAGCTCAACGCGGCGCTCGGCGAGCCCTACCTGAACGGTCGCGGCAGCGGTGAGCTGATGCGGGAGGAGGCCGAGCTGCGCGAGGCGCTGCGCGCCTGGCACGAGGCCGGGTGGCAGTTGGTCGTGCAGTCCGAGGGCGACCGTGCCACCGAGCAGGTGCTGCGCTGCTTCGAGGCGATTCTCGCCGACCGCTCGGCGCCGCCGCCGCCCGGGCCCGGCGAGCTGGCTCCAGTAGGCGGGG
>JBEKYV010000440.1:0-3385 GCA_049510515.1 Solirubrobacteraceae bacterium
GGATCCATGCCGCTCGTGGTGAGCGCGCTTTCGATCTCGCCCACCAGCTGATCGGTGTCCAACTGGCGTCCGGAGACGTTGACGGCCATGCTGATCGGATAGCCGCTCGCCCGCCACGCGGCACCCTGGCGGCAGGCCTCCTCCATCACCCACCTGCCGATCTCGGTGATCAGGCCCGTCTCCTCCAGCAGCGGGACGAAATCATTGGGTTGCACGATGCCGCGCACCGGGTGGCGCCAGCGGATCAGCGCCTCCACCCCGTTGGGGCTCATGTCGCTGAGGTCGAGCGTGGGCTGATAGTCGAGGAAGAACTCGTCGTTGGCGAGCGCTTCGCGCAGGTCCATCTCCAGCTCCATCCGGTTTTGCACGGTGTCCTGCATGCCGCTCTCAAACACCACGTGGCGATTCTTGCCGTCCCACTTGGCGCGGTACATCGCGATGTCCGCGTCGCGCAGCAGCTCCTCGGCTGAGATGTGATCCCCGACCGCGATGCCGATGCTCGCCGTCACCGTCACCCGCGTCTCCTGGTCGGACCCCAGCTTGAATGGTTGCTTGAGCGCCTCCAGCAGGCGTTCGGCGATCAGCTCGGGTCCCGCCTCCAGCGTGAGGTTCTCCGAGATCACGACAAACTCATCGCCGCCGAGGCGTCCCAGCGCGTCGCTCCCGCGGATCACGCCGTCCAGTCGCGCGGCGACCGCTTGCAGGAGCTCGTCGCCGACGCCGTGACCGAGCGTGTCGTTGATCGACTTGAAGTTGTCGAGATCGATGAACAGCGCCGCAGTCGGCGTCTGGCCGCGACGCGAGCGCACGAGCAGCTGCTCGACCCGATCGAGGATCAGCGTCCGGTTGGGCAGGCCGGTAAGCGGGTCGTGGGTGGCTAGGAAGGAGAGCTCCTCCTCGCGGCGCGTGAGCTCCTCGTCGGTGTGCTGGCGCTCCTTCTCGTAGCACTCGCACATCCGCAGCAGGCTGAACTCGAGGCTCAACTGCAGGATGTTGAGCGCTTCGGAGAGCGCCTCGGCGCAGACGTCCAGCTGCGTGGCGCTCTCGTGCAGCACCTCCGCCATCACATTGCGCCACCAGAAGCAGCGCCTGGTGACCTCGTCCAGCGTCGCCGCGCGTTGGGCGGCGAGCTCGCCGAAGATCAGCCATGTTTCCTGCCCGGCCTCGATCGCAACCTCCATGCTCTCACCCGCGATCCAGCGCGCCACAGCGATCGTCGAGCTGCGGCTGATTCGCTCGAAGCTGCCCTGCACCACGGCCTCGACATCGTGGCCCGCCCCCGAGGTGAGCGCGACCGTTCGCTCGAGCACCTCCTCGGCGCGCGCCTTCAGCGCCTCGCCGAGACGGCAGCGATGCTCCTCGGGTGTCCCCACCACGGCCGACGGCGGCAGCGGCACCCGGATCTCATCTTCCCCCACGGCTGAGCGTTGAACTGCCATCTCAGACCCACAGATCGGCATATCAAGGGCATTCCATGAGGCCGACTCTCGCTCAGATAGACAGGCGTCTGTGGCAGGCGCCGGCAATTTCGAGCAGGTCGCTGTGATCTGAGGAGCGTGCCGTGCGCCCCGCCGCGTTGTGGTCGAGCGTGCGCAGGGTGCGTTCATAGACGCGCCGTGCGGGCGCAGCTTCGCCGAGCGCGTCGTGCGCGCACGCCAGCTTGAAGGCCGCAAGGGCGAAGTTGGGGTCGATGTACAGGGCCCGCCGCAGCGGCTCCAAGGCGGCCCGTGCGTCGTTTCGCGCGAGCTCCGCCACGCCGCGGATGAAGTGCGCTTGGGAGTCCAGCGGATCCTCCGCCAGCACCTCTCGGGCAATCCGCACTGCGAGGTCGAGCTCGCCGCGGTCGGCTGCTTTCATCGCGTCGCCGTGGGTTGGTCGGGGTGGCACCTCGGTGGGGCGGGCAAAGGCGATGCGCTTGGGCACAGGCACACGTGAAGCGCGGGGTCGGCGCTGGCCCGCTCCCGCGCCGCCCGCTCCCGCGCTGCCGAGCTGGGCTCTCGAGGTGGGCAGGCTGTGCCGCGAGAGCCGGTCGGCGGCGCCCAGCAACAGCAGGCCGCCCGGGGCCAGCGCGCCCTCCAGCGCCGCCAGCACGCGCTCGACCGTGGGGTGATCGAAATAGATCAGGACGTTGCGGCACAGGATGACCTCGAATGGCAGGCCGGCCGGAGGGATCGGGTCGCGCACGAGGTTGTGGTGGCGGAGCTCGACCAGCCCGCGCAGCTGCTCGCCGGCGCAACTCACTCCGCCGGCGCTCGAGAAGTAGCGCTCGCGGATCCCCTCCGGCAAAGTGCGCACAGAGCGCTCGCGGTAGCGACCGGCAATTGCCTGTTCGAGGGCGCTGGGCGCGACGTCGGTTCCGAGCACGCGCACCGGCGGCCCGGGGCTGGCGAATGCCTCGCAGGCGAGGATCGCCACCGTATATGCCTCCTCGCCAGAGGCGCACCCGGCGACCCACACGCGCACCACATCCGATCCGCCGGCGCGAGCAGCGTCGAGCATCGCATACCAGTCGATCGCCTCGAGCTCCGAGCGGTGGCGGAAGAAGAACGTCTCGCGAATCGTGATCTCGTCGATCAGCGCCCGCATGGTCTCCGGCGGGACCGGCCGATCGAGCAGTGCCTCGGCCGTCAGTTCGCGATCGACCCTGCCGATGGCCGCTTGCAATGAGGGGAGCTGGGAGGATCCCAACTCGATCCCGCACGCGTCCTGAAGGAGGCGCGCCACACGGCTCAGTGCGACGGTGCTCATCGCTGGGCTCCGGTTTGGTCCAGAGCGGGTGTGCTCGTGGCTCCGATCCGGTCCAGCGCGGGCGTGCTCATGGTTGTGCTGTGACCCTGTCCAGCGCCGCGAGTTCGTCGCCGATCGCCGTCGGACAGAGCACCGTCTTGGCCCCCGATTCGGCGGCGGCCCGCGGCATCCCGTACACGCCCGAGCTGTGCTCGTCCTGGGCGATCGTCCGTCCACCGGCGCCCGCCACGGCCGCCAAGCCCTCCGCGCCGTCGCGTCCCATCCCCGTCAGCACCACGGCCACCGCCTGCGCGCCGGCGACGCGGGCGAGGCTCGCGAGCAGCACGTCTCCCGACGGGCGGTGCTTGCCGGGCATCGCGTCGGCGTCGAGTCTCAGGCGACGGGTCGCCTCCAGCCTGAGATGCGTTCCGTCCGGCGCAAACCAGACGCCCGGCGCGAGCTGCTGGCCGTCGTCGGCAAGACCCACGGGTAGCGCGAGATTCTTGTCCAACCAGGCGACCATCTGGCCGAGAAAGCCCGGGGTCATGTGCTGCACCACCAGGATCGGGATCGCAAAGCCGGCCGGGAGTCGCCCCAACACGTCCGCGAGCGCTCCGGGGCCGCCCGCAGAGGCGCAGATGCCGATCACCCCGCCGTA
>JBEKYV010000441.1:0-3383 GCA_049510515.1 Solirubrobacteraceae bacterium
GATCGCGATCTCCGATTCCACCCGTCGCGACCTCGTCGAGCTGCTGCGGCTCCCTGGCGAGCGGATCGACGTGGTGCCGCAGGGGCTGGGGGCCGTGCGCCGTCTGCCAGAGGCGCAGATGACCTCCAGCGGCGACGAGCCCGCCGGAGGTTCTGAAATCGAGGAGGTCGGCAGCGAGCAGTCTGGCGTCGACGCCCACCGCGCGCTCTCCGCCAAGGCCACGCGTGCGCGCTTCGATCTGGGCGAGCGGCGGGTGCTGCTGACGCTCTCCGCCAAGCGCCCTCACAAGAACCTGCTGGCGCTGGTGGGCGCGTTCGCGCGCATTCATCCTGAGCGGCGACCGGTGCTCGTGCTGCCGGGCTACCCCACCTGGCACGAGGCCGAGTTGCGCGCCCGCGCCGCCGAGCTTGGCGTCCTCGCCGACGTGCGCTTCGAGGGGTGGCTGTCGGAGGGTGAGATCGAGGGGCTGTGGGAGGTTGCGGACGCCTTCGTATACCCCTCGTTGTACGAGGGCTTCGGGCTGCCCGTGCTCGAGGCGATGGCCCGCGGGGTGCCGGTTGCGTGCGCCGACACCTCTTCGCTGCCGGAGGTGGCCGGCGACGCGGCGCTGCTGTTCGACCCGCTCTCGGAGCCGGCGATCGCGCAGGCGCTCGAGCGGCTGCTCGGCGATCCCTCGTTGGCGCGCGAGTTGCGCGGGCGGGGCCTTGCGCGGGCGGGCGAGTTCAGCTGGGAGCGCACCGCCCGGCTGACGCTCGACTCCTACGCGCGGGCGCTGGGCTCCACGGCGCCGCCATCCGACTCGTCCCCACCTGGCGCCACAACCGATCCCGAGGGGGTGGGAGGCTCGGGCGGCAACGCAGGCCCATAGCTCGCCAGCACCGCGCGCAGCGATGACTCCAACGAGAGGCGCTGCGCGTTCTGCGCAAACCACTTCGCCGTGCTTTCGCGCATCGCCATCCCGGCCTCGTGCACTCTCACGATCGCCGCCGCGATCGCCTCGGGGTCGGCGGTGGGGGCGACCACGCCGTTGACGCCGTCCTCCACGAGTTCCACGGCGGCGTTGTCCTCGCCGGCGACCACCACGCTCGGGGTCGCGCGCGCGGCGGCCTCTATCACGACCATGCCATACCCCTCCCGGCGCGAGGTCGAGAGCATGCACATCGCGTTGCTCAGCGCCTCGTCGATCCGCGAGGCGTCGACGAAGCCCGGCGCGCTTGCGATCTCCCGCACGCCGTGCCGCTCGATCGCCCGTTCCAAGGCCCCGCGCTCGGGGCCGTCGCCGTAGAACTCCCCGCGGAGCGCTGGCCCGGGCACGCCCCCCGGCCCCGACGCAGACTCGGCCGCCAACGCCGGCCCGGGCACGCCCCCCGGCCCCGACGCGGCGATGCGCCTGGCGGCGAGCGCGAACGCCGCCACCGCCAAGGGCGCCTGCTTCTCGGGGATCAACCTTCCCGCGAACACGACCAGCGGCTCGGCGGGGTGCGCCGTCGGGGTGTCGAGCGGGCCCGCATACTCGCCCTCCAGTACCGTCGGCTCGCCGCGCAGGCCCTCCGCGCGCAGGCGCCGCGCGTGCAGCCGCGAGAAGCAGAACGCCTTCTGGGGCAGGCGCGCGCACAGCAGCTGCACCGCGTACCCCACCGCGCCGCCGGCGCCGCCGAGGTATTCGCGCCAGTAGGCGCGGCTCCACACCTCGTGCCAGTCCACAACCAGCTCGTAGCGTCCGAGCGGACGTGCCGCCGCCGCGGCCAGCAGCGAGAAGTAGGGGAAGGAGCAGGTGTGGAGGACCTGGTGGCGGCGGCCGTTGCGCAGCAGATGCCACAGCACCCCCAGCCCGAACACCAGCGGCGGGGCGATCCTGCGGCGGCCGTCGGCGGTGTACAGCGCGAGTTTCGGCCCCACCGCCACCACCCGCACCCCGTCGATCCGAGGCTTCTCGCCCCGCTCCCACTGGCGCAGGGTCAGATAGGTGACCTCGTGGCCCTCTGCTGCGAGGCGCTCGGCGAGGTTGCGATACCAGCGCTCGGCCCCTCCCACAGTGCAGGGGAAGAGGCAGTCGTATACGAGGACGATCCTCAACACCCGCTCGAGGCAGCAAGCGCCCGGCAAAGCTCGTCGATCCGCTCCACGCCCAGCTTTGTGATCGGCTCGGTCAGCTGCGCCCTTGGCACGGTGCGAAGGTTGTCGAGGCTTATCACGCACTCGCGGGGCATCCCATCCTCAGGACCGAGGCGCACCTCGCTGCACAGCCCCCGCGCTCGTGCGGTGACAAGCGCGACAACCACATTGCGAAGCCCGGGAATCGCCTCGTCACGGGTCAGGACGCAGACTGGGCGGCGGCCCTCGACTTCCAGGTCAAGCCAGTGGACGGTACCGCGACTCACCAAGGCTCTTCGCGGACCGCCTCACGAGCGTTTGCTTCCGCCCAGCGACTCTCGCGCGCGTCAAGCTCTTCGGGCGAGAGCGCCATCTCCTCATCAAAGTGCGCCGCCAGCCCTGTCTGGGCTTCGACCACGCGCAGCGCCGCCGCAGCCTGTGCATCGGTCCACCGCGGCGCCTGCTCGAGAAGCTTTTCCTTTGCCGTCACAGTTGCAGGGTAGCGCCACCACCTGCGGTAGCATCCCTGCTCGGTGTCGCGCGCCTTTCCGCCCCCTCGCGCGTTATAACCGCACGATACGTTCCCGTCGCCGCACCGGTGCAGCAGGGCGGGTCCCCCAACCATGAGCACAGTCGAGCAGACAAGGCCCATCGTCCCCGCGGACCTCGCGAGCCCCGCACCCGACGATGGGGTGGGCCCCGATCTAACCCTCGTGTCGGTCGTGATCCCCTGCCTCAACGAGGCCGAGAACATCGAGCGCTGCGTGAAGGCGGCACTGGAGGTGCTCTCGCGCAACGCGCTCGACGGCGAGGTGCTGGTCGTAGACAACGGCTCCGAGGATGCCTCCGCCGCGCTCGCCACCGCCGCCGGCGCGCGCGTGGTAAATGAGCCGCGCCGCGGCTACGGCAGCGCCTACCTCGCCGGTTTCGCCGCCGCGAGAGGGCGCTACATCGTGATGGCCGACGCCGATCTGACGTACGACTTCAACGAGATCCCTCGCTTCGTCGCCGAGCTGGACGGGGGCGCGGAGCTGGTGATGGGCGACCGCATGGACAACATCCAGCCGGGCGCGATGACGTGGCTGCACCGCTACGTCGGCAACCCGATTCTCACGGGGCTGCTCAACCTGTTCTTCGACACCGGCGTCAAGGACGCCCACTGCGGGATGCGCGCACTGCGCCGCGACGTGCTGCCGCGCCTGGACCTGCGCACCACCGGGATGGAGTTTGCCTCGGAGATGGTGATACGCGCCGCCAAGGCCGACCTGCGGATCGCCGAGTTCCCGATC
>JBEKYV010000442.1:0-3379 GCA_049510515.1 Solirubrobacteraceae bacterium
GGCGCGGGGAGGATCGCCGGTTGGTAGGCGGGCGTGTTCGGCTGGTCGTTGGCGGCGCAACGGCTGGTTTAGGGCGGCGTGTTGGCGGCGTTGATGAGCTGCTGGGTGGTGTGCCGGCGGCGTCGGCGGTGTTGGGGTGGGAGCCCGTTTGCGGCTCGTCGCTGGTTCTCGGCTTGGCGGGCGGCGAAGGCGTCGGCGACGCGTAGGTTGCGGGCGATCAGGACGCTGGCGCAGAACAGCGCGATGGCGGTCAGGCCGGTGATCCGGCACCAGCCGCGGGAGGTGTCGTTGGTGGCGGGGTCCTTGATCGTTGAGAAGGTCCGCTCGGCGCTTGAGCGCCGGGCGTAGGAGTCGCGGTGCGCGGCTGATGGGTAGTCGTGCTTCTGGGCGGTCTTGGCGTTCACTGACGCCGGGACGGTGATCGTCTGCTGGGTGCAGCAGCCGGGTGGGTGCTCGGGCGCTTTGAGCACGGTGGGTCGGTCGTGCGGGAGCGTGAGCGACGCGGGCCGGTGCGGGCAGCGGATCTTGTGTTGGGCGGCGGGGCAGATCACGCGGTGGTAGCCGTCGCGGTCGTGGCGGCTGATCGCTGAGAGCTTGTATCTGGCGAGCTCGCCGGATCGCTGGTCGTGCGCTGCTGTCTGCTCGGCGCTCGCGCCGCGCGGGAGTGGTCCGATGTCGAGCAGCGTGGTCGGGGTGGCGGGGCAGTAGAGGCGGCCGTTTGCGCAGATCGCGCCGTGGTGGGTGCCGTTCGGGCCGCGGTCGTTGGGGTGCAGGTCCTGGATCAGGTCGGCGCCGAGCGCGCGGATCGGGAGCGCCCAGGTTGCGGGGATGCGGTAGGCGTAGCCGGAGTCGGCGAGTACGTCTGCGACCTGGATGCCGTTGTTGTGCATGCGTTGCAGGACGGGCACCAGCGCGGCGGGCGGGTCGTGGTCGCAGGAGGCGAGGTGCATGCGGCGGGCGAGCTCGGGGACTGGGGGGCCGTGTTCGTCTTTGACGGTCGTGGCGGCTTGGAGGTAGTAGCCGTAGAACAGCTCGTCTTTTTGGCCGGGGTGGTTGCCGTGGCGGTGTCCCCAGGACGCCTCGGGGTCCGCGCAGCGGTGGTCGTCGTTGTCGTCGGTTGGGGTTCGGTGCTCGGGGTCGGCGTCGGGCGCGGTGTCGCTCGGCGCGGCCCCAGGCTTGGGGTCGCTCGCGGCTGGCTGCGGGTTGGCGGCGTGTGGTTTGGGTGGTGGGCATGACCACGTTTCGTGGTCGGTCCAATCGACGGCGTAGCTGCTTGAGGAGGGCTCGCCGAGCACCTGCATGCTCGCTTCCAGCAGCGCGTCGAGGAGCGCTGAGAGCGTTTCGGACGGGGTGCCGTCCGGCGTGTCGCGGGAGAGCGCCTTGATCACGAGACCGAAGGTGCGCTCGGTCTGGCGGTAGGTGAGCAGGTGCGGGCCGGTCCTCCAGGCAGCGATGATCCCGAGCCGTTGATGTTCGTGCGCTGCGAGCGCTGTCAGCGCCTGGTGGACTCTGCGTAGGTGCGCGGGGCGTCCCTGGACGGCGATTAGCAGCATCCCGAGCAGGAGCGTGCGGACGGTCAGCTGGCGGGGCCTGACGCCGATCGGGAGCAGCAGCTCAATCCGGCGGGCGATGCCAGCGGTGTCGATCACCGCCTCCAGGCGCTCAAGGGTTCTGGACATCCCCACAGGTGCCTGTGAGCAGCCTCACCAGCTCGGTCTCGCTGGCCTCGCGCAGCTGGGCGGTGAGATCCCCGAGCCGCTGTGAGCAGCTGATCCCGGCGGCGTGCATGAACGCGCCGAGCCCGATCCGCTGCGCGCACGCCACCAGCCAGGTCGACCGCAGCCGCCCCGCCTGCAACCGTGGCAGCCCCGCGTCTGAGCACAGCCCGACGGTCAACGTGTCGGTCAGGTTGCGACGCTCCGGGGCGCTGCCGCCGAGCAGGTAGCCGCCGCCGGCGAACGCAGCCGCCGCCCTCAGCGGGTCGTGGAAGCGCTCGAGCACCGGCACCGCCCGCGCCCGGCGGCCGCCGACGAGCACCAACAGCCCACCCGAGCGCTCAACCACATCCTGACCGGTGAGGGGGCGCAGCTCTCCCCCGATCAGCCCCGCCCCGGCTCCGAGGCAGACCAGCGCGGTTGCGCGCATCCGCCGCGAGCGCGTTGACTGCGCAGCCGCGAGCGCGAGATACCCGGCGATCTCACCGTCGCTATATGGCGCCTTGGAGCGCTCCCGCGCCAGTCGCATCGGCGCGGGCTCCGGGTAGCGCTCCAACGCGCGCGCGAGCGCGCGTAGGTTCGTTCTCAGCGTCCGCCGTGTCGCCGGCGAGACCCCATCGGTGCCCGTGAGGATGAACCGCTCGATCACCGAGGCGTGCAACAGCACCCCGGCGTCCAGCTCGAGCCCGACCCGCTCCCCGAACACGGCGAGCTTCCCGGCCGCGAACAGCAACGCCTTCGCTCGCGCCCGCGTGCCCGGCTCGGCGCGCGCGACCACCTCACGCGCGAACCCAGCGGCCGCCTCAGACAGCGAGACCGGGACCCAGCCCGCGATCACCGCCGCCGCCCTGGCGGTGGTGTCGCTGTCGCTGATCCTCGGGGCCCGGGGGCTCTCCATCCACTCTCCTACTGTGTAGACCGAGTAGGACCGGATCGGAAGATAGAGTGACCCCCGGACAGAAACGAGCACCCCAGCGATGACCAACCCCGAGCAACGCCATCACGAGCTCCTCGACGAGCTCGCAACCCTCGGCTTCTGCCTACCCGGCAGCCTCCAAACCCGCCAGATGCGATGCGGCAAGCCCGGCTGCCGCTGCAAGGCCGACCCGCCCCAACTCCACGGCCCTTACACCTACTGGACACGCACCATCCACGGACGCACCATCGCCCAACTGCTCTCCGCCGAGCAACGCGAGCGCTACCAGCCCTGGATCGAGAACAACCACCGCCTCCACCAACTCATCACAGAGCTGCAAGCACTCGCCGCCCAGACCGCCGAGCACGCCGAAGGATGGGAACACCCGCGACGCCCGCGAACACCGACACGACCCAGCAGCTAGACCACCAGCGTGGTCATCCACCACCAATCAGCGGTCCACCAACCCTACCCGTCGCCAAGGCCCGAACCCCGACCGCACCACACACAAAACCGGCGCACAACGTGGCCAACAGTCACTAAACCTGTGACGAGCGCCGACACGACCACCAAAACCCCCTGCAAAACCCCAAACGTGAAGACTCTTCATTCATTCAATCAAGCGAAACTCCCTGCAAAGCAGTCGGATTTCCGGATTTCGGATTTCTGTTTTGCTGTTTTGAAGCTCTCTTCGAGGGCTTGAAGAAGGACCAGAAACGGCTCTCGGGGTACACCCGGGGTCTGCCCG
>JBEKYV010000443.1:0-3378 GCA_049510515.1 Solirubrobacteraceae bacterium
CGCCCAGCCCGGCTTCCAGCGCGAGCTCGACTACGCCGGGAACGGGCAGGCAGGCGGGAACGGGCAGGCAGGCGGGACCGGGCAGGCAGGCGGGACCGGGCAGGCAGGCGGGCGAGCGGGCTCCCCATCCAACCTCTCCGCGCTCGTCTCGCGCGATGGGCGCTACACACTCGTGCTCGCCGCGTTCGCCACCCAGGACGGTTCGGCCGCCGCGGTCGCCCACGTGCGCTCCGAGCTGGCCCAGACGACGCTGCGAGCGAAGGGCGATCGTCTCCCAGCCTCGGCCGGCGGCGGCGTGCTGTTCGGCGGCAATGACGTCACCTTCCACGAAATCAACGAACGCACCACCTCCGATCTCAAACGCGCTGAGACGCTCGCGATCCCGATCCTGCTGCTGCTCTCCTTCTGGGTCTTCCGCGGATTGATCGCCGCCGCGCTGCCGCTGCTGGTGGGGGGGTTCGCGATCGTGCTCACCTTCCTGCTGCTGCGCATCATCGACCACGTGCTCGGGCTCTCGATCTTCGCCGCCAACCTCGTCACCGGGATGGGGCTGGGCCTGGGGATCGACTACAGCCTGTTCGTGCTCTCCCGCTACCGCGAGGAGCTGGCGCGTGGCCTGCCGACGGGCGCCGCGATCACGCGCACGCTGCAAACCGCCGGGCGCACCGTGCTGTACAGCTCGCTGGCGGTCGCCGGCGCGGCCGCGTCGATGCTGGCGATGCCGCTGCGCTTCCTCTACTCGATGGGGGTCGGCGGCGCGATCGTGGCGCTGTCGGCCGGCGCCGTCTCGCTGATCGTGCTGCCCGCGGTGCTGGTCGCGCTCGGCCCACGCATCAACGCGCTGGCCCCCAAGCGCTTGCAGCGCAACGCGGCGCAGGCGGCGCGCCCGGCCGAGAGTGGCGCGTGGTACCGGCTCGCGCGCGGGGTGATGCGCCGCCCGGGCGCGGTCGCGCTGGGCACCGCCGCCGTGTTGCTCGTGATCGCGCTCCCGGCTCTGCGCCTGGCGCTGACGCCCGCCGACGCGCATGTGCTGCCGGCCTCCGCGCAGCCCCGCGAGGTGGCGGAAACGATCACCCACGACTTCGCCGTCAACGGCGCTCAGACGGTCACGCTCGTGGTGCACGCGGGGCCGACCGGATCCACGTCTGGTGGCTCGAGCGTCGGCGCGCTGGTGCGGCGGGCACAGACGGTCGCGACGGGCCAGGCCGGCCTCGTGGGTCCACCCCGCTATCTCGGGCGGGACACCTGGGATGCCGAAATGGTGCCGCGCGGTAGCGTCGGCTCGGCCGCCAACCAGCGTCTGGTGCACAATCTGCGGGCTCTCGCCGGCCCGCCGACCCTGCTGGTGGGCGGCGGCACCGCGTGGTTTGTCGACCAGAAGGCCGCGATCGCCGCGCATACGCCTCTGACGCTCGCGATCCTTGTGCTGGTCACCGGCGGCTTTCTGTTCCTGATGACCGGCTCGCTCGTGATCCCGGTGCTGGCGCTGCTGATGAACCTGTTGACGGTCGCCGTCGGCGCCGGCCTGCTGGTGCTGGTGTTCCAGGACGGCCATCTGGCCTCGCTGTTCGGGCTCGCCCCGATCGGCGGCCTGGAGGAGTCCAACCTTGTGCTGCTGTTCATCATCGCGTTCGCGCTCTCGACCGATTACGGCGTGTTTCTGTTTGCTCGGGTCAAGGAGGCCCACGACGAGGGCCTGCCGGCGCGCGATGCGGTGGCGTACGGCCTCGAGCGCACCGGTCGCCTGATCACCGCCGCCGCGCTGCTGTTCTGCGTGGCGATCGGCGCGTTCGTTACCTCCGACATTTTCTTTATCAAGGAGCTGGGCTTCGGCGCCGCGCTCGCGGTGGCGATCGACGCCACGTTCGTGCGCGCGCTGCTCGTCCCCGCGCTGCTCGGACGTCTCGGCGAGCATGCTTGGTGGGCGCCGCGGCCCCTGCGCCGCCTGTACGCGCGCATCGGCCTGCGCGAGGGCGGCCCGCGTCCCGAGGTCGGCGAGGCCGCGGGTGCGTAGCGGCGTATAGCGTTCCGGGCGTGCCCCTCCGTGTTGGCCTGCTCGGCCTCGGCTCTAACGTAGGCGACCGCCGCGCCCAGCTGCAGGGCGCCGTCGACGCGCTGCCCGTCGCGGGCGTGGAGGTGGAGGCATCCTCCTCGGTGTACGACACCGACCCCGTCGGCGAGTTGCCCGACCAGCCAAGCTTTCTGAATGCCTGTCTGCGCGCTCGCACAGCGCTGGAGCCGCTGGAGCTGCTGGACACCGTGAAGGCCATAGAGCGGAAGCTCGGCCGCGCGATTGGAGGCGCCCGCCACGGACCCCGCGCGATCGACATAGACATCCTGCTGCTCGGCGACATCGAGCTATGCAACGAGCACATGAGACTGCCTCACGAGCAGCTGCTCAACCGCCGCTTCGTGCTGATCCCCGCGGTGGAGCTGGACATGGAGCTGGCCGCCCCCGACGGGAGCCGTCTCGCCGACGCGCTTGCCGTGCTGCCCCTCGGCGAGGGGGTGCGCTGGGCGGGACCGCCCCTAACGCTGCCGCGGCGCGCGCCGGTAGCCACTCCGCCGGCAGCGTCCCCGCGGGGATCTCGCCGACCATCGGCGGGAAATAGCGCGTGAGGGCCGCCGCGGGGTGGCCTTCGATCAGGGGACGCACGTCCCCGAGCGTCTCCAGCAGGCGGATCGTGGAGCCGATCTGCAAATCGGCGGCGTTGGGTTCCTCACCGCCGAGCAGCCCCTCCGCGATCCAGGCGTCGATCCGCTCGAGGTGGCCGGCGAGCGTGGCGAGGTCGGCCCGCACGGGGTCGTCCTCGGCGTGGTTGCGCCGCGCCATCAGTTTCGCCGTGAGCGGCAGTGCGGGCCGCAGCATGGCCCGCGGAAGCGGAAGCTTGGCCTCGGCGGCGTAGCTCTCCATCGCACCGGAATCGCGCAGGAAGCCGGCGTCGAGGATCCGGCGGGGCACGCTCTGAAAGACCTCGTCACCCCACCGCTCGGCCTCCAGCACGCGCTCACGCTTGGCGGGGTCGGCGGGCAGCAGCGGCGGCTCGGGCGCGAGCAGGTCGAGGCGGCGCATGATCGTGCGCGAACCGACCAGCCGCTCGCCGTCGAGCCGCATCCCCGGCACGGTGGTGCCCCCATACAGCAGTGGCCCCACGGCGATCGGCACCATCGGCAGCAGATTGATCTGCTGAAAGGCGATTCCCTTGCGCCGCAGCGCCACTTCCACCGCCGCGCACGGGTGGGAGCCGGGCAGGACATACAGCTTGACGCTCACTTCGCTCACCTCTTTTTTGGCTGGACGGCCAAGGATATAGGAGTCGCCCGGGGGACCCCTCGCCGGTCCCGTGGGGGGCACCTTCGCCAGTCCCGTGGGGGCAC
>JBEKYV010000444.1:0-4807 GCA_049510515.1 Solirubrobacteraceae bacterium
GTTGAGCGCGTCCGATGCCGAGGCAGCGCTGGCCGCTGACCGGGTATGGCTCTTTGAAAGCGGCCGGTTGAAGCTGCTCTCCGACCAGACCCGCGGCCCCGCCCAAATCATCGACTTCCCTAAGCCGGCACAAGCAGATCGATAGGGCCGGGCGTGACGGAGCCGTCGGCAAGGCGGCTGTCTGGCTCGACGGCGGCGGGGGCAGTTCGCAGGCGGATCACGTCGACCAGTTGGTCAATAATGTTTCCGACTCTGGAATAGCCCATATCTGGATATGATCCCGCCGCTATGTCCTCGCCACTTTCAAGCCGTGAGCTAACCCCGATGGGGGCGGTTCTGGCGCTTGTCGTGCAACATCGGCGCCCCGACACGATGAGCAACTATCAGCTGCGGTTGAGCCAGCGGTTCCCGCACGCGAACTTCGCGCGCAACGCGGCGCACAACAGTCTGCGGAGCCTCGCGAACAAAGGGTTCGTTCGTCTGGTGCATCAGGGAGTCGAGCCTGCCGAGGATCGCTATGAGGCCACCCCAAAGGGCGTGATGTGGTGCCGGCGGTGGGTTCGTGGGGCCGCGAACGGGCTACCGGAGGTGCGTGACACGGTGCGAGGACGGTTGGGCTTCTCCGCGGCAGATGACTTGTCTGCGCTCATCTCGTCGTTGCAGGCCGAGGAGGATGCCTGTGCTCACGAGTATGCGAAGGCGCACGGCCGCAAACTAACGGCGCGCTCCTCCCCTGTAGCAGAAGAGAAGCAGGACTACAACATCAAAATAGGCCGCATCATGCTTACCGACGAGGCTGCTTGTTGGGCGGAGATGACCAAACGACGTATGCGTCTTCGCATACAGCTCGAAGAAATTCGCGACCAGCTCCAGGGAGCACCATCCGATCGAGAGTCAGACGATGTCTGAGTTGTTGTCGTTCGTGGGGGTGTATAAGGGGTTTCCGCGTGGGGGTCAGCGGTTTGGGGTGTTGGTGGGGTTGTCGGTGGAAGTTGATGTGGGTGAGGTTGTGGCGGTGGTGAGTTCGCGGGGGGAGGGGAAGTCGACGTTGTTGCAGGTGGCGGCGGGGTTGGAGCGCCCGGATGCTGGGGAGGTGTGGTTCGGGGGGCGGGATTTGGCGCAGTGCAGTGATCGGGACCGTTCGAGATTACTGCAAAGCGAGATCGCGTGGACTGATCGGGAGGGTCCTGGGCTGGGCTGGGATGTCCGTGATTTCGTTGGGTTGTCGTTGGCGGTGTCCGGTCGGCGTGGGCGTCGTCAGGCGCAGGCGGCGGCGGAGCGGGCGCTTGACCGGGTTGGGGCTGGGGGTGCTGCGAGGAAGCGGTGGTGCGACTTGTCGGATTGGGAGCGGGTGCTGGTCGGGTTCGCGCGCGGGATCGTGCGTGGTCCGCGGCTGATGGTCGTCGACGGGCTGCTGGATCGGTTGAGTATGCGTGCGACGCAGGACGCTGGTGATCTGCTGCGCTCGCTGGTAGCGGAGCTGGGGTGCGGGGTGCTGTTGAGCGCGTCCGATGCCGAGGCAGCGCTGGCCGCTGACCGGGTATGGCTCTTTGAAAGCGGCCGGTTGAAGCTGCTCTCCGACCAGACCCGCGGCCCCGCCCAAATCATCGACTTCCACTATCGCGTAGGCGAAGGCGAGCCGATCCGCGCAGTCGATGGCATCTCGATGAGCGCCGCCACGGGCGAGTTCGTCGCGCTCTATGGCCCCAGCGGCTCGGGCAAGACAACGCTGCTGGACCTGATCGCAGGTCTCTCGCCGCCCGACGCCGGCAGCGTGATCGTGGACGGTCGCGATGTGCTAGGGATGTCGCGCAAGGAGAGCGACAAATACAGGCAGCGTCAGTTGGGGATCATCGGCCAGCCCAACAATCTGATCCCTGGGGCGCGCGCGATCGAGAACGCCTCTCTGAAGCTATGGCTGACCAACAAGCACAAGGCGAAAGACACGATCGAACCACTGCTTGACCGGCTCGGGCTGGGCGAGCGGATGCGCCACCGCACCGAGCAGCTCTCGATGGGCGAGCGCCAGCGCGTGCTGATCGCGATGGCGCTGGCGACTGACCCAAAGCTGGTGCTCGCCGACGAGCCGACCGGGGCGCTTGACACGCAGCGTACCCTCGAAGTGCTGGCGCTGCTGCGCGAACTCTGCGTCGAGCGCGGTGCCACGATCGTGCTCGCCACTCATGACCCGCAGGCCGCCGCCTTTGCCGACCAGGTGCACGAACTGCGCGACGGGCATCTCGGCGAGTACCGGCCCGATCAGGTGCTGGCGCCCGGTAGCGTCCTCGCGAGCGGGAAGTGACGAGCGAGATGGGCTTGTTGGACATCCTGTGGCTGTATCGCGCGAGGCTGCGCGCACGGGCGGTGCTCGTGCAGGAGTGCTTCGCGATCCTCGGGATCGCCGTCGGCGTGGCGCTGCTGTTCGCCTCGCAGGTGGCGAGCACGAGTCTTAGCCGCTCAGTCGCCCAGTTGACCAACGAGGTGGTCGGCAACACACAGTTCCAGATCGACGCGAGAGGCCCCAACGGCTTCGATGAAGGATTGTTGGAAGAGGTGCGGCGCCAGCCCGGCGTGCGTATCGCGTTGCCGATCCTTGAGCAGCAAGCAAACGTGATCGGACCCAACGGTGTTCAGCGCTCGGTGGACCTGATCGGCACGGACCCTCGATTCGCTCATTCCGGCGGGTCACTACTACGGCATTTCTCCGCCGAGCAGCTCGCCTCACAACGGGCAATCGCGCTTCCAGAACCGATCGCTGATGCGATTGGCGCCGGCCCGCTGCAAACGGTGAAGCTGCAAATCGGCGGGGGCTCCGTGGAAACGCTGCTCGGAGCGATCCTCCGGGAGTCGGACATCGGCGGGCTGGTATATAGCCCCGTCGCTATCGCGCCGGTCTCTTATGCGCAGGATCTGACTGGTATGCGAGGCAGGATCACCCGGATCTTCGTAGGGGTGTTGCCAGGCCACGAACGCGAGGTCCACACGGAGCTGGGACGGCTAGCGGCGAATGCGGGAGTGACCTTGGAGCCGGCAAGGTTTGACTCCACGCTCTTCGGCGTCGCCGTCGCTCCGCAGAGCCAAAGCGAGGCGTTGTTCTCAGCGATCAGCGCCCTGGTGGGCTTCATGTTCGCGCTCAACGCGATGCTCGTCACAGTGCCCTCACGCCGCAAGCTGATCGCCGATCTCCGCCCGCAGGGCGCAACCCGCTTGATGACCGTCCAAATCTTGCTGTTCGACGCCGTTGTTCTCGGCGCGCTTGCCAGTATCCTCGGGCTCGCGTTGGGTGAGCTACTCTCGGTTGCGGTCTTTCACGCGACACCTGGCTATCTCGCCTCGGCGTTCCCGGTGGGCAACCAGCGAATCGTGACATGGCAGAGCATCGCTCTCGCTGTAGCCGCTGGTATGGCCGCTGCGGTCATCGGTGTGCTCTGGCCGCTGCGGGAGATCCTCACACGGCCCCTTCACGACGACGCCCCCTACCATCGGGATACGTATCGTGCTAGGTTGCGGATGCGGCTGGGCGCAGGATTGGTATGCCTCGCCGCGACGACGATTATTTTGGTTGAGCGACCGCAAAGCGCGTCGCTTGGCAGCGTGACGCTGGTCGTCGCGCTCGTCTGTCTGCTGCCTACGTTGTTCGACGGCGCGGTGAGCGCCTTTGAGCGAGTGCAACGGCCGCTCAACGGCGCGGCAACGGTCCTGACCGTCACCGCGCTGCGGACCCCACGAGCCCGCATTCGCTCGCTGGCGATCGCCGCGACGGGAGCAATAGCGGTATTCGGCACGGTCGCGATCGGTGGCGCCCAGACCAATCTCCAGCACGGCCTCGATGCCTCAGCGCGCCAGATCGACGCAGGCGCGAGCATATGGGTCAGCCCCGGCGGAGAATCCGGTCTGTTGACGACGATCCCGTTTAATGCTTCGCGCACAGCGTCGCTTTCCCGGGTACCCGGTGTCAGCGCGCTTGGTCTTTATCGCGGCAGCTTCTTGAATTGGGGTGATCGACGACTCTGGATACTCGCACCGCCAAATAACAGCCCCCAGCCGATACCCTCAAGCCAGATTGTGGCCGGCAACCTCACGCAGGCCGTCGCCCGAGTCCACCAAGGCGGTTGGGCGGTCCTCTCCCAAGCACTTGCCTCAGAACACCACCTCAAGGTTGGCGATGCCTTCACGCTGCCCACCCCGAAACCAACGCACCTGAAGGTCGCCGCGCTGAGCACGAACCTGGGGTGGCCACCGGGCGCCATCATCCTCAGCTCACCCAGTTACGCGCACGCATGGGGAAGTAACGCTCCCAGCGCGTATGAGATACAGATAGCACCGGGTGTATCCTCAGCGAGCGTCGGGCGTCAAATCCGCAAGATCCTCGGGTCACAGACGGGTCTCGTGGTCGAAACGGTCGCTGAACGTCAGCGGCGTCACTACACTCTCATCCGTCAAGGGCTCTCACGGTTGACTCAGATCAGGTTACTGGTGCTAATCGCGGCGATACTCGCGGTGGCGGGTGCGCTCGGCGCGATGCTCTGGCAACGGCGCGATCTCGTCGCGTTCATCAAGTGCCAGGGCTATCAACGAAGCGTGCTGTGGCGCTGGCTTTTGTGCGAGAGCGCTCTCATGCTCGGAGCGGGATGCCTCATCGGCGCTGTCTTCGGCATCTATGGCCAGTTGCTGCTCAGCCATGCGCTGGCGAGGGTCACCGGCTTCCCGATTTCTCTGAATATCGAAATGCTCATCGCTGTAACCAGCTTCGCCCTTATGAGCTTCGTCGCCGTAGTGATCGTTGCCTTGCCGGGTTATCTCGTGG
>JBEKYV010000445.1:0-3370 GCA_049510515.1 Solirubrobacteraceae bacterium
TGGCCAGCCACCGCGCGAGGGCGGTGCGCGGCGCGCGGCCGCCATGCGGCCAGGCACGATGCACCCTGCCACCCCGGCGATGGCCTTGGCGCCGGCGATGCACTCTGGCCGGGCGGTGCGTTCTGGCGGGACGGTGCGCCTTGACCAGACGATTGGCTGCCATCGAATGCTGTGGACTCCCCAACACTGGAGCGGACACGCTCAAGCTCAAAAGGAGTACACACACGACAATCAGCGGTCTCAGGCTCTTTAGCGTAGCTCACAACTGGCCTATTGTCCAGATACCACGATTAGTCAATTCACTTGAATATATGGTGGGGACGTTGGGCAGTGATTTTCTGCAAGTTCCCTGCGGCGAAGTGCGGTCCCCACCAGTGCGGCGGTTGTCGTTAAACGAAGTGAAGTGGTGCAGCTCACCCGATCCCGCAACCTGGCCGTCGCACTCGGCGCGCTCCTGGCGACGTACCTGAGCTGGCAGCTGTTTCACTGGCTGCCCGGCCGCCAGCAGCTCGGCCAGCTGTTCCTGCCGCTGTTCGACGCGCTCGCGATCCTGGCTGCCTGGGGTGCCTCGCGGCGCTGCGCGCCCGTGCCGGCGCTGCGTCGCTTCTGGAGGCTGATCGCCGCCGCGATCGCCGCCGAGCTGATCGCCGACGTGATCCTCTCCAGCTACGACATCGCCTACAACCAGCCGCCCTTCCCCACGCCCGCCGACGCGTTCTTCCTCTCCTACTTCGTGCTGCTGCTGCTGGCGCTGCTGTCGATCCCGGTAGCGCGCATGACGCTGGCCGCACGCCTGCGCATGTCGCTCGACGGCTGGACGATCGTGCTGGGCGGCGGGGCGGTGGTGTGGTACTTCGTGCTCGGCCCCACCGTGCTTGCCACGGGGGAAACCTTGCTGGCGAAGAGCGTCTCGATGGCCTATCCGCTCTTCGACTTGGTGCTGCTGGGTGCGGTGGCGGTGGTGTTGCTGCGCCGCAGCCCAGCGACGCTGCGCCTGCCGCTGCTGTGGATCGCCGCCGCGATGCTGCTGACGGTGATCGCCGACACCGTCTACGGGTACGGGGTACTGCACGACACCTACACCGCCGGTGACCCGGTGGACACCTTGTACGTGCTCGGATACTGCG
The DNA here is from genome assembly GCA_049510515.1 of Solirubrobacteraceae bacterium. Lineage (GTDB taxonomy): Bacteria > Actinomycetota > Thermoleophilia > Solirubrobacterales > Solirubrobacteraceae > Palsa-744. The sequence goes on from JBEKYV010000445.1 coordinate 1,128, forward strand.
CATTGGCGGTGGCAGCGCTCACACAGCACCCACTGCGCCCAGTGGACCCCGACGCGCGCGTCAATGAGTCCGCCGAGGGCCATGCCTCCGGGGAGGAGTCCGCGCAGCGCTATCGCGTGGCTCCCTGGATTCCCTACATCGGCCTGACCGTCGGCTTCGGGGTGCTGCTGGGCGCCACCGTCGGCCACGCCTTCTTCCCCGACGTCAGCCTCGTGCTGATCGTGATCGGCCTCGCCGCGCTGGTCGCCGCCCGCCAGTATCTGGCCCAGCGGGAGCTTGGCAGGGTGCAGGCCGAGTTGCGCAAGAGCCAGCGCGTCAAGGACGAATTCCTGTCGATCGTCGGCCACGAGCTGCGCACCCCGCTGACGTCGATCCGCGGCTCGCTCGGCCTGCTCGCGGGGGGCCTGCTCGGCGAGCTGCCGCCGGAGGCGATAAGCATGGTGGGACTTGCGGTCGACAACACCGACCGGCTCGTGCGGCTGGTCAACGACATCCTCGACATCGAACGGATGGACGCCGGGCACCTGCCGCTGGAGCGCGCGCCGATCGGAGTTGGAGAGCTGGTGCGTCAATCCGCCCAAGCGCTGCAGGGCAGCGCCGAAGACGCCGGCGTGCACTTGCGCACCGAGATCGAGGAGCTGACGGTGTGCGCCGACGCCGATCGGATCGTGCAGACGCTGGTCAACCTGCTGGGCAATGCGATCAAGTTCTCACCACGCGACAGCACCGTCACGGTCGCGGTTGGCCCCGGCGAGGAGTGTGCCCGCTTCTCAGTCACCGACCGAGGCCGCGGCATCCCCGCCGACCAGCTCGACTCGATCTTCGAGCGCTTCAACCAGGTCGACGCCTCCGACGCGCGCGAGAAGGGCGGCAGCGGCCTCGGCCTGGCGATCGCGCGCGGCATCGTAGAGAGCCACGGCGGGCACCTGTGGGCCGAAAGCACTCCTGGCGAGGGCAGCAGCTTCTGCTTTACACTCCCGCTGGCCGGTGCCGGCGCTCCTTGCTCATCGGGCGTGCCATCGCTCGAGGAGCTGAGCGCGGGGCTGCGGGCGGCCGGCTCAGGCCACAGCCCTGCCGGCGAGCGTGTCGCGGTGGTCCAGTAGTATCCGCGCGCGCCTGCTTTGCCCATAGCAGGAGCGGCGGGGAGGGTACGTTCCGACGAGTGCGGAGTTCCTCCGCCCACCTCACAGCGCAGCGCCAACCACAGCGAGCAGCTCGGCGCCTGTGAACGGCTTGCTCACAAAGGCCGCACCGTCGGGCAGATCGCCAGGGCGCGCTACATAGCCGGACATGTAGATGACACGTAAACCCGGGCGTGCCTCTCTCAGGCGCTCCGCGAGCTTGGCGCCAGACATCTCCGGCATCATGACATCGGTGAGCAGCAGGTCGACGCCTTCACCGTGGCGCGCGGCCAGCTCGATCGCCTCACTCGGCAGTCCCGCCGCAAGCACCACGTAACCCTCGCGCTCGAGGATGCGAATCGTGACCGTTCGCAGCGCGTCCTCGTCCTCAACGAGCAGGATCGTCTCACCGGCCGGCGCTCGCGCGGCCTGCGGATCCGGCGGCGCGGTGGCGAAACTTGCGTGCTGTGGCTGTTGTGAGATCGGCCAGTAGGTTTTGACGGCCGTGCCCTGTCCGGGCTCGGAGTAGATCGCGACGTGCCCCTGCGCCTTTCTGAGGATCCCGTAGACGGTCGCAAGCCCGAGACCGGTGCCCGAGCCCGTGGGCTTGGTCGTGAAGAACGGTTCGAACGCCTTGGCGATCACATCCTGTGTCATACCGGCGCCGGTGTCGCTCACCGCCAGGCACAGGTAGCGCTCCGGCCGCGCCGGCCCCGTGTGAGTGCGCAGAGCATCCTCGTCGAGCGTCGCATTGGTTGTGGAGATGGTCAGCGTGCCGCCCTCGGACATCGCGTCGCGGGCGTTGACGGCGAGGTTTACGATCACCTGCTCGACCTGCCCGCGGTCAGCTTGGATCGACCACGGCTCCCCGGTGAGCTCGGTGTCGAGAATGATGTGCTCGCCAAGCGTACGCGCGAGCATCCCCTCCAGGCCCGTGACAATCTCGTTCAGATCGAGCACTTCCGCGGCCGCGGCTTCCTGGCGCGCAAACAGCAGGAGTTGGCGCACCAGGGCGGCGGCGCGCTCGGCAGCGCCGCGCGCCTCGTGGATCTCCCGACCGGCCGGGTCGTTCTCTGCGAGGCTTGCCAGCGCGAAGTCGGTGTGATTGAGGATGATCGTCAG
>JBEKYV010000446.1:0-3366 GCA_049510515.1 Solirubrobacteraceae bacterium
GAGATCTACCCGGCGGTGGCGGTCGGGCTGGTAGGGATGGTGTGGCGCCGCCACCGCCTCGCTGACGGGCGCGCGTGGGCGGCGCTCATCGCAGCCTTCATCGCCGTGCGCGAGGGGTGGTCGCTGCTGCAGCCGGTGTTCTACCCCCCCATCGCCGGCCATGCCCCGGGGGGTGGGATTGCGGCCGCCGGCGCGCTCACCACAGCGGAGCAGATGCCTGGCCGCTTCCTGGTGTACCTGTGGGAGCTGTTCCTGCCGCGGCTGTCGTTCATGGGCGACCTGTTCCCGCCCGGCTGGCCGTTCAGGCAAATCTACGTCGAACGTGGCTGGGGGGCGTTCGGCTGGTACACATGGCTGTTCCCCAGCTGGGTGTACACCGTGATCGTCTTCGCGATGGGCCTCGTCGCGCTGCTGGCGCTCTCCGCGGCAGTGCGAGAGCGGGTTGCCGTGGCCGCGCGCTTCTTCGAGGTCGCCGTCATCGCGCTGTTCCCGATCTGCACGCTGGTCGCGGTCGAGGCCGCCTTCTTCGCGCCGAACGGCGGCCGGACGGTGGTCGCCGAACAGGGCCGCTACATCTTCCCCGCGATCGCCGCGCTCGCCGTGATCGCCGTCAGCGGGACCTTCGGCGCGGGGCGCCGCTGGCACGTGCCGCTGGCGACCACGCTGGTGGTGGCGATGATCGGCCTGAGCTACGCCTCGCAGTGGCTGACGCTCGGCAGCTTCTTCACCTGACCCAACCCTTTACTTTATGAAGTGGTAGGGGGAGGGGGAGGTGCTCTGTTTTCAGACCCAAACCCTTCATTTTGTGAAGTGGTGGGGGAAGAAAAGTTGCTCTCTTTTCAGACCCAAACCCTTCATTTTGTAAAGTGGTGGGGGGAGAAAAGTTGCTCTGTTTTCAGACCCAAACCCTTCATTTTGTGAAGTGGCCGGTCACCCCACGAAGGTGGTTTCGCGCTCGCGCAGCGCGTGGCGCAGCCCCGCTTCGACCTCGTCGGTGGCGCGATCCCAGGTGTGCGAGGCCACGAACTCGCGGCCCTCGCGCGAGCGGCGCTCCCGCAGCTCCGGGTCGGCGAGCAGCCGCTCCAGCGCGCCGGCGATCCGCGGTGGGTCGAGCGGGGCAAGGTCGAGCGCCCCGTCCTCGCCGAAGATCGACTCGGCGCTCACCCCCGCGAGCTCCACGCAGGGCAGGCCGCAGGCGAGCATCTCTTTGGGCATCAGCGAGAAGTTGGTAAGCGACAGGCACAGCCCCACCGTCGCCTCCGAGTACAGCCGCGCCAGCTGCGCCGGGGAGAGCACGCCCATGTGCTCGTAGGGGAAGGCCGCGTGCAGCGGCTTGTCGGTGCCAAACAGCACGATCCGCACGTCCGGGCGGCGCCGGTGCAGCTCGGCGAGCGCCATCAGCCCGATCGGCACCGCGCGGCGCGGCGTGGAGTGGCGCGCGTAGTAGATCACCGTGTCGGTGCGCCGCTGCACGGGGAGCGGGCGGTAGGTGTCGCCGTCCACGCCCAGCTGGAAGGCGTCGGCGCTCGCGCCGTAGCGCTCGATCAACAGGTCGCGCAGCCACGGGCTGGCGGCGATGCAGTGCAGGTCGTAGCGGTAGGTATCCTCGGCCAGCACCTGCTCGATCGAGGCCGCGTAGAACTCGGGCTCGTGGTCGTTGACGAGGTAGGCGCGCGCACGGCACTGGTCGAGCGCCAGCATCGCGTGCACCGTCTGCCAACCCGTGGCGATCGCCACGTCGGCGCCCTGCCAGCCCTCGAAGCCCTTGTACACCGGCCCCTCGAAGGGCGCGAAGTACTCGCGGATCTCGCTGCGCAGCCGCGCTGCACGCACGTCGCGCATCTGGTTGTGGTAGTCGGCCAGCCACACGCTGCACGCGTGCCCCCGGCGCTCCAGCCGCGTGAAGATCTGAAACAGCGTGTTGTGCCCGCCGCTGCCGCGGCTGAACGGGGGGATCACCAGCGCGAGGCGCAGCCGCTCGCGCTCGGCCATCCCCGGCACCGCCTGAAGCAGCGGCGCGGGACCCTCGCTCCAGATCCGCGTCACCACGTCGTAGTCGTCGTGCGGGAGCACCTGCGGGAGGTGCTGGGTGGGGGGCAGCTCGGGGATCGGCACCGCCGGCGCGCCCGCGGCCTGAGCCGGCGCGCTCCCGTTGGCGCTGTGCATCGTCGCGCCGGCGGGCGCCCCAGCCAGATCGTGGCCACCAGCAGCATCTGCGCCCGGCACCCTCTCGGCCCGCGCCGGGGGCTCCGTGCGAGCCCCGCCCCCATCATCCCTCCCCTCCAACGACAATCGCCGCCGCAGCGGTGCGGGCACCCGCTCGGCGCGTGAGCCCAGCGCGGAGAAGATGCGCCGGCCGCCGTGGTGGGTGACGGAGCGCGCCGTCCAGCGAGCCTGTTCGGCGGCGCTCATCTCCCGCTGCGCCATCCAGCGGCGGTCGGCGGCGACCGCACCCGCGACTTGGCGCGCGGCGGGCAGCGGCGCGAACGGCTCGACGTGACCAGTGCTCTCGCGCAGGCCGCGGTACTCGTCGAAGTAGCGGCGCATGAACTCGATCGCGCCGTAGTCGTGGGCGTGCAGCACAGCGGCGCCCGGTTGGTAGACCTTCGTCCAGCCGGCCGCCAGCATGTCGCTTCCGAACGCCTGGTCCTCGGAGTAGGGCACCTCGCGGAAGCGGATCTCCTCCCAGCAGCCGCGCGCGTAGCAGGCGTTGACGTTGGAGAGGAACGCCGGGTCGCCGCCCCGTTGGAGCACCGGCCTCCCGCCGACCCCCGCCCCACCCGCGCCATTCGCCCCCGACGCGCCCGCGGCGAAGCCGGTGAAGAACTCGCTCAGCTCGCGGGCGATCATCGGGCTGGAGTCGGCCCGCGCGAGATGTGGCCCGTAGGCGGCGCCCACGCGCTTGTCGAGATCAAACGCCTCGCGGTAGGCGTCCAGCCAGCCCGGCACGGGCGTGGCGTCCTGGGTCAGGAAGCAGATCAGCTCGCCCGAGGTGCGCTCGGCGCCGAGGTTGCGGGTGCGCCCGTGGCCGAACTCGGTGGGGTCGATTTGCAGCAGCTCGACGCCGGCCGCGCGGACGATCTCGAGCGAACGATCGCGCGAACCCGAGTCGATCACCAGCACCTCCTCGACCCCCTCGCGCGCGAGGGCCTGCAGCAGCTCCTCCAGGTAGCGCTCCCCGTCCTTGACTGGGATCACGGCAGAGACCTTGCTCATCGCTCTCCCTCCCCGACGGCGGTCGCTGGGCAGGCGCCGCTCACGGCTTCCGCAGCCGCCGCTTGAGCAGCTTCACGCGCCACCACACCCCGCGCACGCCGCGCACCGCGCTGAGCAGCTCGGTCGCTCCGGGCCGGCGCATCAGCGCAT
>JBEKYV010000447.1:0-3348 GCA_049510515.1 Solirubrobacteraceae bacterium
AGCCGCAGCGAAAGCCGAAGCCAAGCGCATCCGAGGTCTCCGGCACCCACGAGAGGGCGGCGTCGTTGAGCGTCAGCTTTTCCAGCGCGTCGCGCAGGTCGGCGTAGGCGTCGGAGTCGATCGGGAAGAGGCCGCAGAACACCATCGGCTTGACCTCGCGGTAGCCGGGCAGCGCCTCCGTCGCTTCTCCGGCGCTTGCGTGCGCGGGCGCGCGTGTGCCCTCCGAGCCGGATGATGCCCCGCCGGCCCCCGTGGAACGGGGAGCTGCGCCTCCGGGCCGCCCGCGGGTGGTGAGCGTGTCTCCGACCCGCAGCTGCGTGACGTCCTTGACACCCGTGATCAGGTAGCCCACCTCGCCCGCGGCGAGCTGGTCGGTGGGCATCATCTGCGGCGAGAAGCAGCCGATGTCGTCGATGTCGGCGTGCAGCCCGCTGGCCATCGCTCTGATCGGGGCGCCCTTACGGAACACCCCGTCGACCACGCGGATGTAGGCGATCACCCCTCGGTACTGGTCGAACTCGGAGTCGAAGATCAGCGCCCGCGGCGGCGCCTCGGGGTCGCCGGCGGGCGGGGGGACGCGGGCGACCAGCTGCTCGAGCACCTCCACCACGCCGGCGCCGGTCTTGCCGGAGATACGCAGGATCGCTTCCGGCGGCTCCCCGATCAGCTCGGCCACTTCGCCCGCCACCCGCTCAGGCTCGGCGCCGGGGAGGTCGAGCTTGTTCAGGCAGGGGATCAGCTCGAGGCCCGCGTCCACCGCGAGGTAGGTGTTGGCGACGGTCTGCGCCTCCACGCCCTGGGAGGCGTCGACCACCAGCAGCGCGCCCTCGCAGGCGGCCAGCGAGCGCGACACCTCGTAGGTGAAGTCCACGTGCCCCGGGGTGTCGATCAGGTGCAGCTGGTAGGTCTGCCCGGAGGCGCTCTCGTAGAACACCCTCACCGCCTGCGCCTTGATCGTGATGCCGCGCTCGCGCTCCAGGTCCATCGAGTCCAGCACCTGCGCGCGCATCTCGCGCTGGTCCACGGTGTGCGTCAGCTCGAGGATCCTGTCCGCGAGCGTGGACTTGCCGTGGTCGATGTGCGCGATGATCGAGAAGTTGCGGATGTGCCGTTGGTCCATCTTGCTTCCTACGGGAACCCGCCCCCGGGAGGGGGCGGAGGGTTATCGAGGTGCCGTTGGTCCATGTGGATCAGACTCTAGATTGGCAGGCCGCCCGATGTGCCCTATCCTTGAAGGCCCGGCGGATTGCCTACTCGACCAGGGTCGCAAGACCCAAGCCGGGCAACGCGCTGGCCTTCGGGCCGGCGGCCAGTCCTGGTGGTCGAGAGTGTCATGCCGCCCAGGCAATAAGACACGCAAGTCCTGGGACGTAGTAGTTCAGCGGCGATCTATGACCGGGTGCCGCCGGGCGGGTCTTACGGCCCGCCCGGTCGCATTTATGGTTTTTGGTCCCAAACCCTTTACTTTCTGAAGTAAGTGTGGCGGGGTTGGATGCGTTCTTTTCGGACCCCAACCCTTCATTTTGTGAAGTGGTAGGGGCCAAAAAATACATCTCTACCTCCCCCTCCCCTTCATGCCCTCCCAAGCTGGGTGCGGATCAGGCGGCTGACCTGGTGGGCCTCGGGGACGCGCATCGCGAGCACCGCGCGCATGTACACCAGCGTCCCCGCCACGCCTGCCCCGCCGACGCTCACGATCTGCGCCACCAGCGAGCCGCCGAGCAGCGAGTGCAGCGCGTACCACACCACCCACGCGACCCCCGCGAGGAGGGCCGAGGCGAGCAGGATACGGGCGGTGATCATCGTCGTCTGCGCTCCTTCGAGGCGGCCGTTGAAGCCGATCCGCAGGCGGTGCACCTGCAGCGCCGTCATCACCACGTTGGCCGACACCGTGCCGATGATCAGCCCCGCGATCCCCAGCGGCCGGTAGAGCGAGAGCGAGACGATGATGTCCACGATCATGTTGAGCGCCGCCAGCCCCGTGGGGATCCAGGGGCGCTGCACCGCGAAGAAGGTGCGCGTCAGCAGCAGGTTCAGCCCGCCGAAGGGCAGCGAGAAAGCGAACCAGAACAGCGCAATCGAGACGAGGTGGGTCGATTCGGCGTTGAAGGCCCCGCGTTCGAAGAGGAGCCGCACGATGGGGGTGCTGAGGACGATGATGAACGCCGCCGCGGGGATCAGCAGGAGGTTGATCTGGCGCATCCCCACCCCCACCGCGCGACGCATCCCCCCGGGGTCGCGGCGCGAGGCCATGCGGCTGAGGGTGGGAAAGAGCACCGTGGCCACCGCCACGCTGAAGATCCCCTGCGGGAGCATGTACACGCGGAACGCGTTTTCGATCGCCCGCGGGGCTTCTTTGCTGACGAGCGTGCCGAAGGCGGCGTTGATGAATTGGTCGAGGTTGACGATCCCCAGGCCAATCGTCACGGGCAGCATCAGGATGAACACCTGGCGGATGCGCGGGTCGTGCCAGTCGATCGAGAATTGCAGCCGGAAGTCGATCCGCGCGAGCGCCCCGAGCGCCATCGCAAACTGGACCGCTGTCGCGATCACGATGCCGATCGCATAGGCGTAGATCTCGTCTTCGCCGTGGAAGTCGTGGCGCAGCGCCACCAGCGCGACGATGATCACGATGTTCCACACCGCGGGCGCGAGGGCGGGGATCGTGAAGTGTTCGTATGACTGCAGTATCCCCACCAGCAGGCCGGTCAGCCCGAGCAGCAGCACCACCGGGAACAGCACCTGCGAGAGCCCCACGGTGAGCGTGTCGAGCGCCGCCCCGAAGGTGGGGCCGGTGAACAGCGGCATGATCAGCCCCGCGGTGAGCTCGAAGAACGCGGTGATCGCCGCGAGCGCGATCAGCATGATCCAGAAGAGCGTGGACGCCAGCCGGAACGCCTCGCGGCGGCGACCCTGCTGGAGCAGGTCGGTGAAGACCGGCACGAACGCCGCGGAGAGCGCCGCCTGGGCGAACAGGTTGGAGATCAGGTTGGGGACGAGGTTGGCGAGCGTGAACGCCGAGGCGGGGCCGCCCGTGCCGAAGTAACTGGCCGCGAGGATTTCCCGCCCGAGGCCCGCCACGCGCGAGAACATCGTGAGGATCGAGAAGATCGCGGTGTTGCGGGCGACGCGTTCTCGCCCCGCCGCCTCCCCCCCGGGGCTCAGCGACTCGGTGGGGGGCTCATCGGTGGCGGACAAGGCCGCTATAGTACGGCGCTCCCGCGATGGCAAACATTCATTCACAGAAGAAGCGGATCCTCCGCTCCGAGCGCGAGCGTTTGGAGAACCGCCTCCACACCTCCACGATCAAGACGCTCTTCCGGCGTCTGGAAGCGGCGGTGCAGGGCG
>JBEKYV010000448.1:0-3330 GCA_049510515.1 Solirubrobacteraceae bacterium
ATCCACGATCCCCCCGGCGCCACCGAAAGAAGTATCCAGCGTCCCATCCGGCAACAGGCGCACCAGGGCACCAGGCATATGTTCCGAGTAGGGCACCGGAGCGCCGATGTAATCGTTGTCGCCGCCCAACACGATCCCGCCGTCCGGCTGCAAAGCGAGCGCATCCGCGTAGGAGCCGCCGAACTCGACGCATCCCTTCAGACACCCAGGGTTGGTCTGCACCTGCACACGTCCGTCCTGCCCGAAGGAGGGATCGAGATCGCCGGGCGCCGCCGACGCCGGTGCGCCGACTGCCAACGCCACCAGAAGGATCGCCGTCGCAAGGCCGCCGATCCGGGTGAGCATGTCGGCATTCTTCCACATCGCGGATTACGCGACGCGCTCGGCACATTGCAAACCTATCGGTGCCAGGCCCGTCAAGCTTCAAAGAGCGGATCGAGTAGGGTATTCGCGCTCGCACGCCTGACAGACCAGGGCCTCCTCGTCAAGCAGCCCGGGAAACCAGGACACCCCAACGCCTGGACGCTCATACCCCACGGCGAACAGGTCGCGCAAACACTCGAAGAACGCCGGTGAGACCCCGGGAGCACCGCTGAGCACACACGCTCCGACGGTCGCGACTGGTGGTCAACGGTGCGTCAGCTCAACAAGCGGGGCGGTCAGCTCTTCCGCCTCGCTCGTCTCGATCCCATCGAGCCGGGATGCGAGCAGGCTGGTGAGGATCCCCACTTTCGCGGTGAGCTTGACGATCGGGTCCTCCATGAGACCGCGGTAGAACTGGAGTTCGTGCTGGCTGGCATTCGTGACTGAGAACGCCGTGATCAGCCCGACCGTCTCGAACAGACGCCGGCTGCCCTTGCGCCAGTGCGCGATCAACCCGTGGTCGGCCCAGTACCTAACCTGTCGCTCAGACATCCCGGTCAGCCGAGCGATCTCACCACTGCTCAGAGGGTAGCGGTGACCGATCGCTGGGCACGGGTCGAGGACGACCTGTTTCTGGCGGCGTTTCAGCCGCGGCCACAGCGCACGCACCCGCGGGTCACGCAGCACACGTGCCTGATCCAGGCGCTCACGACGCTCCGGCGAGACCTGCGCGGGGCTCATGCTCCCACTGCGAGGCGTCGGTCGCTCCACTGCGCTGTCCCGTCCGGCCCTGGTCACGATGCTGATCCTAGCACAGCGACTTACAAGTGGTTGTTAGTCTCCATCGATGATCGACCAACGACTGCCATCGAATTGAACGGTCGCGACGTAGATCCCCTCGATATGGACCATCTCAAGCTTACCCGTAGACAGACCCCACTGGTAGGGGTCATCGGTCTGCTCGAACTGCAGGTCTCCGGCTGAGCGCCGGACCGCGACCGCGTGGCTCACCTCCGCCGGCGTCGCTTCGCCTCGGAAGCATTGGACGATGACGTCCTCGATCGTCTCTACCCCCAGTGGCGCGATGTCCGTCGCGTAGATCCCCAGCCCCCGCGCCACCCCCGGACCGGAGACAAAGCACCGACTCCTCAACGATCGCATCGGCCCGGGCAGCGTCCGTGTAATGGAAAAGCAAGTCATCCCCGGCACCTGCCTGAAGTTGCCGCAGTGTCATGGCCGGACCGTATCGAGGCCCTCAGATGTCCGGCGTGGGGGCAGAACATCGCGCTTCTCAGCAAGCTCGACGACCGTGACGCCCGCATGTGGTACGCCGTCAAGGCGATCGAGAACGGGTGGTCGCGCAAGGTCCTCGAGGCTCAGATCGCGACCCGCCTGCACGAGCGCCAGGGAACCGCGCTCACCAGCTTCGGGCACGCCCTCCCGCCACCGGAGTCCGAGCTGGTGCGCGACGCCATCAAGGACCCCTACAACTTCGAGTTCCTTGGCCTCTCCGCAGAGGCCAAGGAGCGCGACCTCGAGCTCGCCCTGCTCAACGACATCCAGTCGTTCCTGGTCGAGATGGGACGCGGCTTCGCACTCGTAGGACGACAGTTCCCACTACGGATCCTCGACGAGGAGACCGGCGAGGAGCAGGAGTTCTTCATCGACCTGCTGTTCTACAACTACATCCTGCGACGGTTCGTAGTGATCGACCTCAAGATCGAGGACTTCAAGCCAGAGTTCGCCGGCAAGATGAACTTCTACCTCAACGCCGTCGACGCCCTGGAGCGCCAACCCGAAGACGAGCCATCGATCGGGCTGGTGCTCTGCCCCGGCCGCAACAGAACGGTGACGGAATGGGCACTGCGCGGCGTCGACGCCCCGGTCGCGGTCGCGCGCTACACCACCGGCGAGGTCACACTGACCGACACCCCGCCCTCCGAGCTCAAGCGCGCCCTCCCCGACCTCCCCAAGCTGGCCAGCGAGCTCACTGGCATAGTGGAGGCCGCCAACGTCATCTACGACGAGCACCCCAACAGCGAGGAGCACCCGGACGCATAGGCCCTCGGCTTGACGCCGGCGAGATGTCCAACGACTCGTTGGACATCTTCAGCCGGTGAGCAGCGCAGGCCAACGTGTGGGGCGCGCGGCCTCCATGCCGCGCGACCGGGGTAATGGCTGGCGAGGAGCGGGCATCAACAACGACCCCCACCCATTCGGCAATGCAGCGCGCGCGGATCATGCGAGCGGCCGCCCAGGTCGTCGCCGAGCACGGCTTCAGCGGCGCATCGATCACCCGGGTTGCCGAGGCGGCGGGCGTCTCCCGCGCGACGTTCTACCACCTGTTCGAGAGCTTCGAGCAGTGCTTCCTCGCCGTATTGGACGCCGCGATGCGACGCACCAGCGCACGAATCGCGCAAGCGTTCGCACAGAACACCAGCTGGCAGCAACAGGCAACGGCAGGGCTGGCGGTGCTGCTCAGCGCACTCGACGCCGACCCCTGCCTCGCGCGCGTCTGCCTCGTGGAGGCACTCGCCGCAGGACCGACGGCGCTCCAATACCACGCACGCGAGATCGAGCTCCTCAAGCACATGGTGGACAGCGCCGCCGGAGCGGCACGTACCAACAGACACAGCACGGCGCTCAGCGCCGAGGCAACACTGCGCGCGGCGGCCAGACCGGGGCCCGGCGCGGGAGTAGGAGATAAGGATCAGAGATCGTCCACGCGGGTGGCCGCGGAGGCCAACGCGTGGGGCGCGCGGCCTCCATGCCGCGCGACCGGGGTGGCTGACATCGAGAAGCAGCGCCAGCGCTCCTGGGCAGGAGCTTGTGCCGCTGGTGGACGCCAGGCGTGGCGATGCGATCGACCCCTGGGAGCCCCGAGCGGGTTCAGCTAACGCGGCGAAGCTTGGCGAGCGGCGCGACGACGATACGATCGAGCACCCGGCGGCATGGTCGTGACCTCGA
>JBEKYV010000449.1:0-3316 GCA_049510515.1 Solirubrobacteraceae bacterium
TGCGGCGCATCCCGAAGAAACGCCCGTGGTGGTTGACCCGGTGATGGTGGCGGAGTCCGGTGCGCGGCTGCTCCAGCCCGACGCGCAGCGGGCGCTCGTGGAGGAGATCCTGCCGCGCGCGACAGTGCTCACCCCCAACCTGCCCGAGGCGCGGGTGCTCGCCGAGAATGGAAGGCCGCCCATCTGTGACCAAGCCGATTATGTTGAGCGGAATGACCAAAGTCATGCCCGCAAGGATTATCTCGATTGGCATAAAGTCGCGGACGGCCAGCCCGATGAGGTGGAAGCACTCGCAACGGGTCGCCCCGAAGGCATGCAGGGCGGCCCGGCAGAGGCCGAGGCGCTCGCCCGCGCGGTGCTGGCGCTGGGTCCGCGGATAGTGGTGCTCACCGGCGGCCATCGCACGCGTGCGATCGACCTGTTCCTAGACGGCGACGCCACGGGTGACGGCGCCGCGGTGGAGATCCCGGGGACCCGTCACCCCGACGGCGCCGCGCACGGCTCGGGCTGCACCCACTCTGCCGTGCTGGCAGCGGCGCTCGCGCTCGGCCAGACCCCGCAGGAGGCCGCACGCACGGCCCGCCGGCTGGCGGGCGAGGCGGTGAGCCAGGGCCTGCGTGACATCGGCGCGGGCGCGGGCCCCGTCGATATTGCCGGGTTGGAGGCCCGTCGGAGTGCCATAATCGACGGACGATGAAGCTCCTGCGTCTGAAGCCCGGCCGTCGATGAGGATCTTGCGTCTGAAGCCCGGCCATGGCGAGATCGTGCTCGCGGAGGGCGATGTGGAGGTGCCCGAGCAGGAGCGCGAGCTGATCGAGGCATTCCGCCGCGAGCTCGACGCGGGGATGTGGGCGGCGGTGCCCACGCAGCGCACCGACGGCCGCCGCGAGGCAGAGATGGTGAGGAGCTTCGCTGATGTGCCGCGGGATGCGGAGCGGGTCATCTTCTTCCCGCGTGCCGCCGGCGGCGCGGACGGCGGCACGGACCGGTAGGAGGGGGGAGGGGGATGCTGCTCCCGCTGAGTGCCGCCGCGATCATGGCGACGGCGCTGCTTTGGGAGCTGGCCCTGCCACGCTTGCGCATGTCCTTGCCGCAGCTCGCCCACGAGCTCGCCGCTCGCCGCCGGGCGCACCACAACGCCAGCGGGCAGCACGGCTACGACCCCGGCCGCGAGCTGCGCGCCGAGCAGCGCGCACGAGAGCTGTTGCGCTCGTGCGTCAACGAAGAGGAGTGGGCGATGTACCGGGATCTGGGCTTCCTGCGCGTGTGGGCGCCGGTCCGCATGTCGGCTTCCGCTGCTGACGGGTCTGTGCCGGTCCGCATGTCGGCTTCCGCTGCTGACGGGTCTGCGCCGGTCCGCATGTCGGCTTCCGCCGACGGGTGCCCGCCGTACGCGTACCTCGTTTACCCACACAAGCCGATCGTGGCGTACGTCCCGCAGACGGGGGCGCTGCTCAACGAGTACTGCGTGGCGTTCCCCGACGAGACCCGCCCCTACGGGAGCGCGCGGCTGCCCGACGCCGACGATGTGCTGGCGAAGTGGATGGCGCTGACGGCGGATGAGCGGCGGTTGATCGCCGACGCCAACATGCATCTCCCCGGCCGCCAGGTGGACCCGCAGCAGGTCCGCGAGGACTTGGCGCGTTTGGTGCGCTGGGAGCGCGAGCGCGCGGGGCGGAGCTTGGGTAGTGTTCGCGCCGCGTGAGCACCTTTGACATCAGACACCGCAGCCGCGCGCTGACGGAGGGCCCCGAGCGGGCCGCGGCGCGCGCCTACCTGCACGGGATCGGCTACTCCGCGGAGGATCTCGCCAAGCCGATCGTTGGGGTGGCGCACTCCTGGGTGGAGACGATGCCGTGCAACTTCAACAACCGCGTGCTGGCGGCGAAGGTGAAGGAGGGCATCCGCGCGGCGGGCGGCACGCCGATGGAGCTCAACACGATCGCGATCTCCGACGGGATCACGATGGGCACGGCGGGAATGCGCGCCTCGCTGGTGTCGCGCGAGCTGATCGCCGACTCGATCGAGCTGGTGGCGAGCGCCCACTGCTTCGACGCGCTGGTGTGCATCTCCGGTTGCGACAAGACGATCCCCGGCACCGTGATGGCGCTCGCGCGGCTGGACATCCCCGGGCTGATGCTCTACGGCGGCTCGATACGCCCCGGTCGCTTCCACGGCGAGGACGTCACGATCCAGCAGGTGTTCGAGGCCGTCGGGCAGTTTGCGGCGGGGAAAATCACTGAAGAGGAACTGCACGAGCTGGAGGAGGTCGCCTCGCCCGGGGCGGGGGCGTGTGGGGGACAGTTCACCGCCAACACGATGGCGATGGCCTTCGAGGTGCTCGGCATCTCACCCGCGGGCTCGGCGATGGTGCCGGCCGAGGACGGGCGCAAGCTCGAGGTCGCCGTGCAGTGCGGCGAGCTGGCGATGGACGTGCTGCGCCGTGGGTTGCGCCCCAGCGAAGTGATCACGCGCGCGGCGCTGGAGAACGCGATCGCGGCGGTGGCCACCAGCGGGGGCTCCACCAACGGCGTGCTGCACCTGCTGGCGGTCGCCAGCGAAATGGGCGTGCCGCTGAAGATCGACGAGTTCGACGAGATCTCCGAGCGCACCCCGCTGCTGTGCGACCTGCAGCCCGGCGGACGCTACGTGGCGACCGACCTGTATGAGGCGGGGGGCATCCCGCTGGTGCTGAAGCGCATGGCGCAGGCAGGCGTGCTCAACGAGGACGCGATCACGGTGACGGGGCGCATGATCGGCGAAGAGGCCGCCGCCGCGCAGGAGACCCCCGGCCAGCAGGTCGTGCGCCCCCTGTCGGACCCGCTGAAGCCGACGGGTGGGTTTGCGATCCTGCGCGGCAACGTGGCGCCGGACGGCTGCGTGGTGAAGCTGGCAGGCCACGAGCGCCGTCGTCACACCGGACCCGCGCGCGTGTTCGACGGCGAGGAGGCCGCGATGGCGGCGGTGCTGGCAAAGGCGATCCACGAGGGCGATGTGGTGGTGATCCGCGGCGAGGGCCCCGCCGGCGGCCCGGGGATGCGCGAGATGCTGGCGGTAACCGCGGCGATCGTGGGGGAGGGGCTCGGCGAGTCGGTGGTGTTGATCACCGACGGGCGCTTCTCCGGTGCCACACACGGGTTCATGGCGGCGCACATCGCCCCCGAGGCGGTGCGCGGCGGCCCGATCGGCGCGCTGCGTGACGGCGACGAGCTGACGATCGACGTTGATACGCGGCGCATCGACGTGGCGCTCAGCGATGAGCAGATCGCCGAGCGTCTGCGTGCCTACACTCCGCTCGTGCGCAGCGGACGCGAAG
>JBEKYV010000045.1:0-12388 GCA_049510515.1 Solirubrobacteraceae bacterium
CGCGTTCTCGTCGGCCCGCAGCTTGCCGAGGTTCAGGCGATTCCCGTACACGTAGTACAGCTCCCCCAGCTCCCCCGCGGCGAGCAGCTCGCGCAGACGATCGACGGCGGGGTGGTACTCCAGCAGGTGCCCCACCATCAGCAGCTTGCCCGCATGCGCGGCGGCGGCGACCGCCGCTTCAGCGTCGGCGGCGGTCGTCGCGAGCGGCTTCTCCACGAAGCAGTGCTTGCCGGCCTTCGCCACGCGCACGGCGAGCTCGGCGTGCGAGGGCACCGGGGTGGCGAGCACCACGGCGTCGAGCTCGGGGTCCTCGAGCAGCTCCTGCAGCTCTCCGGTGACGCGCGCGCCGGGGAACTGCTGTGCCGCCCGCGCGCGCGAAGGCTCGGAGGGATCGCACAGCCAGCGCAGCTCGCAGCCGGCGAGCGCGGCGAAGTTGCGCGCGAGGTTGGGCCCCCAATAGCCGAGGCCGGCGACTCCGACTCGGATGGGGGACTCGCTCGCGGCGGCGGAGCCGCTGTCATTCATTGAGGATCATCCGCGTGCGTGATTTGGGCACAGGCCGCCCGGGCGGTGGGCCTCCATGCCCACCGACGGCGCGCAGTGGGGCAGTTCGAGCGCGTCATCGCGCGCCGAGCGTATCGATCGCCCGCACGCAGCGCTCGGCGGCGTGCCCATCTCCGTAGAGCTCCGGTCGCTCCTCCGGGGGTTGACGCTCGAGCGCGGCGAGCACCGCGGCCGGGTCGAGATCCACGAGCGTATTCCAGCCCGCCTGCATCGTCTCGACCCACTCCGTGCGATCGCGCAGCGTGATGCAGGGCACACCCGCCAGGTAGGCCTCCTTCTGGAGGCCCCCGGAGTCGGTGAGCACGGCGCGGGCGTTGCACAGCAGCGCCGCCAGCTCGCCGTAGCCGAGCGGCTCGCAGATGCGTAGACCTTCGATCCCCGTCACCTCCTCCAGCAGCCCGGCGTCGCGCAGACGCGCGCGTGTGCGTGGATGCAGCGCCCACACCACCGGCGGCGGCAGCGCCCGCACCAGCTCCACCAGCGCGCGCAGGCGCTCCGGCGGATCGACGTTTCCCGCGCGGTGGGCGGTGAGCAGCAGGTATTCGCCGGCCCGCACACCGTGGGCCTCCAGCGTGCCCGTGTCCGCACGCGCTGCCGGCTGCAGGCGTAACGCGAGGTCCACCATCACATCCCCCACCACCTCGATGCGCCCAGCGATCGACTCCGCGCGCAGGCTCTCAGCGGCGCCAGGCGAGGCGCACAGCAGCAGCTCGGAGAGGTGGTCGGTGAGCACGCGGTTGCGCTCCTCGGGCATCGTACGGTCGAACGAGCGCATCCCGGCCTCCACGTGCACGACCGGCACGCCCGCATCGGCGGCGGCGAGCGCGCCGGCGAGCGTGGAGTTGGTGTCCCCGTACACCAGCACGGCGTCTGGCTGCTCCTGCCCGAGCAGCGGCTCCAGCGCGACCAGCATTCGTCCCAGCTGCGAGGTGTTGGACCCCCCGGCGATCCCCAATTCGCGCTCCGGCCGTGCCAGCCCCAGCTCGCGGAAGAAGACCGCCGAGAGCGAGTCGTCGTGGTGCTGGCCGGTATGCACCAGCACCTCCTCGTGGCGCGCGCGCAGCGGCCCCGAGACCGCGGCGGCCTTGATGAATTGAGGTCGGTTGCCGACGACTGTGAGGATCTTCACTCGGCGCACACTACGCAGCCGCGCCGACACCACGCCACTATCGGCGCAAATCCGGGCTCAGGCAGCTGCACCAACCACGGACGTTGACCAGTCGATCACCGAGGTGGGCCGCACCACGTGGCGGCTCATCCCCAGCTCCTTGGGGGACACGCCCAACGCCAGACCGACCAGCTGGGGGAGGTGCAGGACGGGCATCCGCAGCTCGCGTGCGACCACGCCTTCGGCGGCGGGCTGCTGCAGGTCGAGGTTGAGGTGGCAGAGCGGGCAGGGGGTGACCAGGCAGTCGGCGTCGGCGTCCACCGCGTCGCCGAGGTGGCGGCCGGCCTGCTTCAGCGAAGCCTCCTTGTTCATCGTGACGATCGGGAAGCCGCAGCACTTGCGCATCCCCGCGTACTCGATCACGGTGCCGCCGAGCGCCTCGATCACCTGCTCGAGGTAGTGGTCGCGGGGCGTGTCGGAGTCGATCCCGAGACGCTTGCGGGGGCGCACGATGTAGCAGCCGTAGAAAGGGCCCACCTTGAGGTTGGTGAGCGGCCGCTTCACGCGGGAACGCAGCGCGTCGAGGCCGATCTCCTCGACCAAAAGCCACAGGAAGTTCTTGTTGGTGAGGGGGCGGGCGGGGTCCTTTTCATAGGACAGCCCCTCGGGGGCGAGCGTGGTGTTGACGTGCGCGCGGTACTCGGCGCTGGAGTCGAGGCGCTCCTGGCACTCGCTCTGGGCGCCCTGGCAGGTGGAGCAGATGTTCATCATCAGCTCCGCCCCCTCCACCTGCTGGGCAAGCGCGAAGGTGCGCGCGTTGAGCGTGTCGGCGAGCTCCTGGTTGTGCTCGGCGATCACCCCGCAGCCAGTGCAGTTGGCGCGGTCGAGCTGAACGAGCTCGATGTCGAGCAGGGGGGCGACGCGCGCCATCGAGCCGTGCAGCTCGGGGGTGAAGCCGCGGCTAACGCAGCCCGGCCAGTAGGCAACCTTCATCAGCTTGCGCTCCCTTCCCCGGCCGCCGCCGGATCCTCGCCGCCATCTCCGCCCACCGCGACCCCGACCGGCGTGGGCTCGTCTTCGTCCTCGCCGGAGATGTAGAGGTTGAGCTCATACCGCTCCGGGCGGCCCTCGACGGTTTGGTAGATCCGCTTGACGGCCTGCAGGTCGGCCGGCGGGAGCTTGTGGCCGAACAGTGCCAGCTTGATGCCGATCTTCCCGCGCGCGACCGCCTTGATCGCGGTGGGCAGCAGCGAGAGCAGCTCTTTGCCTGCGGCCGGATGGAATTTCCCAAACCACGAGTTGCCCCCGTAGGAGCGGGGCGGCAATTCGGCCTCGTGCAGCAGCCCGTAGTCGCGCACCAGCGTGGTCAGCGCCGCCTCGTGGCGCTCGCCGTTGTTGGCGTCGACGATGTGCTGGTCGGAGATCGCGATGCGGCGCAGGCGCATGATCTGGCCCATCGGGTTGACGTCCTTGGGGCAGGCCTCCACGCACTTGAAGCAGTGCGTGCAGTCGAAGATCCCCTGGGGGTCTTCGGAGAGGTCGACGAGGCGCTCGCGCTGGCGATCGTCGCGGGGGTCGCCGACGAAACGATAGGCCTTCGCCAGGGCGGCCGGGCCGATGAAGCCGGGGTCGACCTCCATCGCCAGACAGTCCGACACGCAGGCGCCGCACTGGATGCAGGCCATCGACTGGGTGACGTCCACCATCGCGTCTTTGGCCACCACGTACTCGCGCTCGGGCACCGGCTGCTTGGCGAGCAGCCACGGCGTGACGCGCTGGATCTTCTTCCAGTGCACCGCGTCCATGTCGACGATCAGGTCCTTGATCACGGGCATGTTGCCCATCGGCTCGATCTCGATCACCCCGTCCTTCGCCGAGGCGCGGGCGTGGTCGAGGTGGGTGTGGCAGGCGAGGCCGGGTTCGCCGTTGATGCACACCCCGCAGCTGCCGCAGATCGCCGCGCGGCAGGAGCAGCGGATCCCGATCGAGCCGTCGAAGCGGGCTTTGGCCTGCAGGATGCCCTCCAGCACCGAGCGGTGGGGCTCCAGCTCGATGGTGTGCTCGTCCCAGTAAGGAGCCTCGCCCGACTCCGGGTCAAAGCGGCGCACCCGCAGCTTGAACTGCTCGGGTGGACGGTGGGTCTCGGCCATCAGCGGAGCACCTCCCCAGTTGTTGGGGTTGGGATTTGGATAGGGGCTCGCTCGTTGTGGTGGAGCGGCTGGGAGGGCGACATGGTCAGCATCAATACTTGCGCTCCTCGGGCTCCCACTGTGTGAATGTCACCGGGGAGTAGC
Organism: Solirubrobacteraceae bacterium; assembly: GCA_049510515.1. GTDB lineage: Bacteria > Actinomycetota > Thermoleophilia > Solirubrobacterales > Solirubrobacteraceae > Palsa-744. The sequence goes on from JBEKYV010000045.1 coordinate 3,967, forward strand.
TCACCTGCGGCGTGCCGTCCTCGCCGCGGGTCAGATCGATGTGCTTCAGCCATTGCTCGTCGTTGCGCTCGGGGAAGTCGGTGCGGAACTGCGCGCCGCGCGACTCCTTGCGCTCGATCGCGGCGATCACCGTGGCCTCGGCACAGTCGAGCATGTAGCCCAGCTCCAGCGCCCCGAGCACGTCCTGGTTGAAGACCGTGCCGCGGTCATCGACGTAGGCGCTGCCGGCCTCCTCCTGCAAACGCTTGACCACGCCGAGCGCCTGCTCCAGCCCCTCCTGGTCGCGGTACACCGCGACGTACTGGTTCATCGTCTCGCCCAGCTCGCGCTTGATCTCGGAGATCCGGCGGCCTGTTCGCTCCCGTGCAAGGATCGCGTCGATCGCGGCGACGTCGTCGTTCAGCTGTCCGTTGGCTGCCGTGGGCATCGGCATCGAGAGCGCGCGCGCCGCGGCGTGCTCGCCGGCGCGGCGACCGAAGATCAGCGTGTCCAGCAGCGAGTTGGCGCCGAGGCGGTTGCCGCCGTGCACCGACACGCACGCCACCTCGCCGGCGGCGTACAGGCCCTCGATCGGGGTGGCGCCGTTGATGTCGGTCTTGACGCCACCCATGATGTAGTGCTGGCCGGGGCGGATCATGATCGGCTCGCGGGTGATATCGACGCCCGCGAAGTCTTTGCCGATGTTGACGATCTCGCGCAGCGCCTCCAGCGTGCGTTTGCGCGGCACCTTGGTGATGTCGAGGTAGATGCCGTCTTTGCTGGCACCCACGCCGCGGCCCTCGAGGATCTCGGTCTGCTCGGCGCGCGATACCACGTCGCGGGAGGCCAGCTCCATCTTGTTGGGGGCGTACTTCTCCATAAAGCGCTCGCCCTCGGAGTTGAGCAGCACCGCCCCCTCGCCGCGCGCCCCCTCTGTGATCAGCAGGCCGTTCTCAACCAGCGTGGTGGGGTGGTATTGCACCATCTCCATGTCCATCAGCGGCGCACCGATGCGGTAGGCCTGCGCGATCCCGTCGCCGGTGACGATCAGCGCGTTGGTCGTCGGGCTGTACACCTGCCCGGCGCCGCCGCAGGCGAGGATCGTGTTCTTGGCGTGGAACACCTCCATCCGCCCCGAGCGCACGTCGCGAGCGATCACCCCGCAGCAGCGGCCGGCGTCGTCGCGCAGCAGCGAGGTGACAAACCACTCCTCGAAGCGCTCGACCGTCTCGTGGTGGCGCATCAGCTGCTCGTAGAGCACGTGCAAAATCGCCTGGCCCGTGATGTCGGCGACGTAGGCGGTGCGCTTCATCGAGGCGCCGCCGAAGGCGCGCAGGTCGAGCAGACCCTGCTCGTTGCGGTGGAAGGTGACGCCGATGTGCTCCAGGTGCATCACCTCCGCGGGCGCCTCAGAGCACATGATCTCGATCGCATCCTGGTCGCCGAGGAAGTCCGAGCCCTTGACCGTGTCGTAGGCGTGCGAGTGCCAGTCGTCGTCGACCGAGATCGCCGCGTTGATCCCGCCGGCGGCGGCGACCGAGTGCGAGCGCACGGGGTGGACCTTGCTGAGGATCGCCACGCTCGCGCCGCCCTGCGCCGCGGCGAGCGCCGCGCGCTGGCCCGCGAGACCCGCCCCGATGATCAATACGTCGTGCGCCGGCATGCGGGCGGGAACTCTATACACCGGCGGCCGGGCGCAGCGCCTGGCGGATCTGCGCGACCGTCACGACCCCGCGCAGCACCCCGTCGTCGTCGACGGCAACCATCGCTCCGAGGCGTCCGAGCCCCTCAGAGCGCAGCAGCGATTCAAGCGGCTGATCCTGCTCGATGCGCACCGGCAGGTTTTCCTCCAGCACGTCGCTGACGGGCAGCGCCGGCCGCCCGGCTGCGATCTCCGCGTCCACCCGTTCGGAGCGCACCACCCCGAGGAAGTGGCGGGCGGGATCGACGACCGCAAACCACGGCCAGCGATAGCGCCCGAAGAAGTGCTCCTGGGCGTCCAGCAACCCGGTCTCGGCGGGAATCGTCACCGGCTCGGTGTCCATCACGTCGACCACCCGCAGGCGCTGGATGCGCTGGTTGACCGTCCCCTGCAGCACCGCTCCGCTGGCGCTCTGGTAGACGAACAGGCCGATGAACGCCAGCCACACGCCGCTGATGTCGTGCAGCGCCACCAGCACGCCGAGGCCGGCTGCCCCGAGCAGCACCCCGAAACCCTGCCCCATGCGCCCCACCACGCGGGTGGCGTGGTTGCGGTCGTCGCTGCGCCACCACAGCAGCGCGTGCACGATCTGGGCGCCGTCGAGCGGGAAGGCAGGGATCAGGTTGAGGATCAGCACCAGCACGTTGAGCGTCACCAGCCAGCTCAGCCACAGCACGAGCGGCGTCGTCAGCACGCCGCCGCCGCTGCCGTCGGCGAGGGCGAGGAAGTGGTGGCTGCTCGCCACCCCTACGCCGAGCGCGGTCCCGATCAGGATCACCGCCAGCGTCACGAGCGGGCCGGCCGAGGCGACCCGCAACTCGACGCCCGCGCGGGGCATCGGGCCGGTGCGGGTGGTGCCGCCCAGCGCCCACAGCTCGATCCCCATCACCGGCACCCCGTTGCGGCGGGCCACCAAAGCGTGGCCGAGCTCGTGCAGGATCACCGAGGCGAAGAACGAGAGCACGATCGCGACCATCACGAAGTAGGCGGTGGTGCGCGAGCCGCCGAGAACTTCGTGGAAGTAGGGGGTGAGCGTGTCGGCGAAGTAGATCAGGATCACGCCGAGGATCACAAACCAGCTGATCCCCACCCCGATGCGGATACCGAAGACACGCGCCAGCTGGAAGTTCCTGCGTACGGGCATAGGCATCAATGGTAGGCCGCGGGCGGCTTGGTTCCGGTCTCGGGCGAGTTCTCACCGGGAGAGGGTCGCGGCTCCCTGCACCCACTCGGGCAGTTCGTCGCGGGTGTCGGCGTCGAACACATCGATGGTCCCGCCGCGGCTCTGCTGGGCCAAGTACTCGTCGGCGCGGGCTTCGGCCTCAACTTGAGTCCGGTGAGTGGAGCGGATGAAGGCCAGCGACGGACCGTCGGTGACGATCCACTCCCGCGCGGCGAGCGGCAGCACGTACAGCTTGGGGGGAAGGTGCCGGCGGGCGATCCAGCGGTCGAGCACCGGATCGATGGTCACGAGCCGACCATCGGAGTCGCGTTCGAGGAAGGCGCGCCGTTCGAGGCTCTGCGTGGCTCGCTGTGCGGCGCTGGCGCTGCGCAGTCCCGTGATGCGCAGGGCCGCGCCCTCCTGCGGGGAGAGGCCGTATGCAAGTGCGCTCAGCACTCGGCGCTCGTTCACCGACAGGCCTTCCCAGGTTGCCCGCATCTCGGTGTCCAGCTGACGAATCATCGCCTCAAAGGCGGCTTTCAGCGCGTCCATGCCGCTGGTGTCGCTGCTCGAGACCTCATCCCACAGGCAGTGGGCCAGCAGCATGACGCGCTGGGGGTGGCCGTTCATGACCGCCACCAACTCCCCGAGCACTGCTCCCGGGTCGCGGCGGCCGGCTTGGAAGCGGGCCTCGAGGTCATCGGTCGTCTCGCGCGTGGGCAGCCGGCCGAGTCGCATCTGCTTGGCCTGTCCGTAAAGCGGACGGGTGCGATCGGCAAAGAGGCTCTGGAGCATCGAGGGCTCCGATCCGGAGTAGAAGTAGGTCGCCGCGTCCGCGTGGTGCTGGATGTGGCTGCGCAGCACTCCGTCCATGCCGTCCAGGGCAAGCAGTTCCTGGAACTCGTCGAAGACGATCAGTGCCCGCCGTCCCGTGCGCTCGAAGAGCTTGCGTGGCAGATCGAGCAGGTCGTGGATGGTGCGCAGGGGATCCTGAGTGGTGGCGCGCCTGCTGCTTGCGCTCAGGCTCACGCCCTGCAGGCCGATCGTCAGCCCGACTTCTGGAAGCAGGCCTGCCAACACCCGAGCGGTTGGGCCTCTGAGTGCACGGTATGCCTGCTCCAGGCGGATCGCGAAGTCGGCGTGGCTCAGGATCTCGCTGAGATCCGCGAGCACGGGGATCATGTTCAGTCGTAGGTCGGCCTCGCTCAGGACGCTGTGCAGGAGGCTTGTCTTGCCGAAGCGCCGAGGTGCGTACAGGCAGACCGAGTGTCCGCCATCGGCGTTGTCGATGAGCTCGGCGATCTCGCGAGTGCGATCGATCATCTGCGCGGGCGGCAGCGGCCGATCGTAGATGAAAGGGTTCAATCCACCACCTTTATCACGCTCCATGCGTAAAGGATATCACGCACTGTGCGTGACAGTTGTGCCGCAGCGTGCGTGACGGTAGTAACGCGCTGTGCGTGATAAAGGCCTACGCCTGCACGCGGCCGCGAGCGATGATCGCCTCGAAGTCCGTGCCCGCCGGCAGCGTGCCGTACTCCAGGCCCGCGTCGCGCCCGAGCCGCGCGGCGCAGAAGGCGTCGGCCACGGCGGGGTCGCCGTGGCGCACCAGCAGCGAGCCCTGCAGCCCGAGGGCCAGCGACTCCACCACGCGGCGGGCGCGGGCCTCGAGCGTCGCGGGATCCGCGAACAGGTCCTTGAGGCCGTCGAGGTGCGCGTCCAGGCGCTGGTCGGCGCCGCGCGCCTGATCGAGCTCGTGCAGGAACACCTCCAGGGAGCGGGGAGTGCGCACCAGCGCGCGCAGCACATCGAGGCTCATAACGTTGCCCGAGCCCTCCCAGATCGATGCCAGCGGCGCCTCGCGGTAGAGGCGGGGCATCCCCGACTCCTCCACATACCCGTTGCCGCCGAGGCACTCCAGCGACTCGAAGGCGTGGTTGGGGGCGCGCTTGCACACCCAGTACTTCGACACCGCGGTTGCGAGGCGCTTGAAGAGACGCGCGTCGCTCAGCTCGTCGCTGCGGGCGAGCGACGAAGCCGGTGGTGGGGGTGGGTTGGTGGGTGCCGAATCTTCATCGTACGCGCGGGCGAGGCGCATTGCCAGCATCGTCGCCGCCTCCGACTCCACACACAGGTCGGCCAGCACGTTGCGCATCAGCGGCTGGTCGATCAGCCGCTTGCCGAAGGTGCTGCGGTGCGCGGCATGGTGGGTGGCGGCCACGACCCCGGCTCGCATCCCCGCGGCGCAGCCGATCACGCAATCCAGGCGCGTGTGCCCCACCATCTCGATGATCGTCGGCACGCCCCTGCCGGGCTCGCCAACCATCCGCGCCCAGGTGCCGTGGAGCTCGACCTCGCTGGAGGCGTTGGAGTGGTTGCCGAGCTTGTCCTTCAGGCGCTGGATGTGAAAGGCGTTGCGGCTGCCGTCGGGCAGGATGCGCGGCATCAGAAAGCAAGACGGGGCGGCGGGGCTCTCCTCGCCCGTCTGCGCGAGCACGAGGAAGATGTCTGACATCGGCGCCGAGCAAAACCACTTGTGGCCGGTGAGCTCGTACTCGGCCCCGGCGCCCCCGCCGTTCAGCGCTCGCGCGACGGTCGTGTTGGCGCGCACATCCGAGCCGCCCTGCTTCTCGGTCATCGCCATGCCGGCGATCGCGCTGCCCTTCTCGTTCGCCGCGATCAGGTTGGGGTTGTATGTGGTGGCGGTGATCAGCGGCTCCCACTCGGTCGCCAGCTCTGGCTGCGCGCGCAGCGCGGGCACCACCGCGAAGGTCATCGTGATCGGGCAGGCGAAGCCGGCCTCGGCCTGCATCGCGGTCATGTACAGGCCCGCGCGGGCCACGTGTGCGGCCGGTTGCGAGGAGGTCCACGGCAGCGAGTGCAGCTCGTTCTCCACCCCCATCCGCATCAGGTTGTGCCACGCGGGGTGGAACTCCACCTCGTCGATGCGGTTGCCATAGCGGTCGTGCGTGCGCAGGATCGGCTTGTTCTCGTTGGCCAGTCGCCCCCAGTACTGCTGCGGGATGCCGCCGACGAACTGGCCCAAAGCGGCGGCGCGCTCGCGCGCCCAGCCGCCGCCCTCGCGCTCCAGCGCCTCGACCAGCGGCAGGTTGCTGGAGAAGACGTCCACGCCCTCCAGCGGCGGCGCCTGGTTTGCGACCTCGTGGGTCTTCCACGGGGCCAGACCGCCGGCGGTTGCCGCGCTCATCGTCGGGCCCCCGCCGTCGCGGGGTATCCCACGGGCGAGCCGCAGCCGGCGGTCGGTGGGACTGGAGTGGCCATCGCACCGACAGGTTACCGGCTCGCGATAGCATCGCCGCGCCGGATCTTCTGTGCGAGCACCACCCCTCTCCCTCATCTTCTTTCCGTTCTCCTCTCCCAGCCCTCCCGCTCTCGATAGGACCCGCCAATGGCCAAGATCAAGGTGCAAAACCCAGTCGTCGAGCTCGACGGCGACGAGATGACAAGAATCATCTGGTCGTTCATCAAGGAGCAGTTGATCCTCCCCTACCTCGATGTCGAGCTCGAGTATTACGACCTCGGCATCGAGCATCGCGACGCGACCGCCGACCGGGTGACGGTCGAGGCGGCCGAGGCGATCAAGCGCCACGGGGTGGGCGTCAAGTGCGCGACGATCACCCCCGACGAGGCGCGGGTGGCGGAGTTTGGGCTCAAAGGTATGTACCGCTCCCCCAACGGCACCGTGCGCAACATCCTCGGCGGGGTGATCTTCCGCGAGCCGATCGTGATCGCCAACATCCCCCGTCTGGTGCCCGGCTGGACCAAGCCGATCGTGATCGGCCGCCACGCCTTCGGCGACCAGTACCGGGCGACCGACATGGTCGTGCCCGGCGCGGGCAAGCTGACGCTCGCCTTCACCCCCGCCGACGGCAGCCAGCCGATCGAGCTCGACGTCTACGACTTTCCCGGCGGTGGGGTGGCGCTGGCGATGTACAACCTCGACGACTCGATTCGCGACTTCGCCCGCGCCTCGCTGCGCTACGGGCTGGATCGCGGCTACCCGGTGTACATGTCCACCAAGAACACGATCCTCAAACGCTACGACGGTCGCTTCAAAGACATCTTCGCCGAGGTGTATGAGGCGGAGTTCAAGTCCGACTTCGAGGCTGCCGGCATCACCTACGAACACCGCCTGATCGATGACATGGTCGCCGCCGCGATGAAGTGGGAAGGCGGGTATGTGTGGGCCTGCAAGAACTACGATGGCGACGTGCAATCCGACACCGTCGCCCAGGGCTTCGGCTCGCTGGGGCTGATGACCAGCGTGCTGATGACCGCCGACGGGAAAACCGTCGAGGCCGAGGCCGCGCACGGCACGGTCACACGTCACTACCGTCTGCATCAGCAGGGCCTGCCCACATCCACCAATCCGATCGCCTCGATCTTCGCGTGGACGCGTGGCCTGGCCGCGCGGGGGAGGATGGACGGCACACCCGAGGTGACGCGCTTTGCCGAGACGCTCGAGCGGGTATGCGTGGAGACGGTGGAAAGCGGCAAAATGACCAAGGACCTCGCACTGCTGATCGGCGCCGATCAGCCGTGGCAGACCACGGAGGAGTTCCTCGGCTCGGTCGATGACAACCTTCAAACGGAGATGGCGTAGACGCCCGGCGAGGTACGCGAGCACCATTGCCAACACCCGCCGGCACCCCACCACCCCAAGCACCCAACCACCACTTCCAGGAGATGAATTCGTGAGCAATCCCGTACGAGTAACCGTCACCGGCGCCGCCGGTCAGATCGGATACAGCATCGTCTTTCGCATCGCCTCCGGTCAGCTTTTGGGGCCCGATCAGCCGGTCGATCTGCGCCTGCTGGAGATCCCGCAGGCGATGGGTGCGCTGGAGGGGGTGGCGATGGAGCTGGTCGACTGCGCGTTCCCGCTGCTCGCCGGCATCGACCTGCACGACCACCCGGCAGACGCGTTCGATGGCACCAACATCGCGCTTTTGGTCGGCTCGCGCCCGCGCACGAAGGGCATGGAGCGCGCCGAGTTGCTGTCCGCCAACGGCGAGATCTTCACCGTTCAGGGCAAGGCGCTGAACTCCGTCGCCGCACCCGACGTGCGGGTGCTGGTGGTCGGCAACCCCGCCAACACCAACTGCCTGATCGCGATGAACAACGCGCCCGACATCCCCCGCGAGCGCTTCACCGCGATGCTGCGCCTCGACCACAATCGCGCGATCGCGCAGCTCGCCGCCAAGCTCGGCGCCCCGGTGAGCGACATCTCCCAGATGGGCGTGTGGGGCAACCACTCACCGACGATGTACCCCGACCTCTTCCACGCCAAGGTCGGTGGCGGGGTGGCAGCAGACGCGGTCGACGATCAGGTGTGGATCGAGGAGGAGTTCCTCCCCGGTGTTGGCAAACGCGGTGCCGCGATCATCGAGGCGCGCGGCGCCTCCTCGGCGGCCTCCGCCGCCAACGCGGCGATCGATCACATGCACGACTGGGTGCTCGGCAGCAACGGGGGTTGGGTCTCGATGGGCGTACCCTGCGACGGCTCCTACAACATCCCCGAGGGTCTTATCTGCGGCTTGCCCTGCACCTGCTCCGGC
>JBEKYV010000450.1:0-3315 GCA_049510515.1 Solirubrobacteraceae bacterium
GCGGGCGCGATCGAGGCCGACCTGAAGAACACCGAGCTGCTTTCCACATTTCTCGGCTTGATGTTCGGTTTGTCGCCGAGGAAAATCAGCTTCGATCTGCGCGGCGCGGCGCGCGAGATGAGCGATCGCATCACCGAGGAGCTCGATTACCGCTTGGAGGCGGCCAACCAGAACGAGTTTGCCGACATCTACCGTGGACATCCTTTCATCCACGTGCCGGAGGTTATCGGTGAGCTGTGCACCGATCGCGTACTGACCCAGGAGCTCGTGCGGGGCAAATCCTGGAGCGATGCTCTCAACTCCCCCCAGGAGTTGCGCGAGCAATGGGCGGAGGCGATCTGGCGCTTCATCTATGCTACCCATCGCCGCTTCCGCATATTCAACGCCGACCCGCATCCCGGTAACTATTTGTTCCACGACGATGGCGGTGTGAGCTTCATGGACTTCGGCTGCGTGAAGCGTTTCGAGCGTGAGCAGAGCGAGATGATGAACGCGGTCGCGCGCGAATGCTTCAGGGGCGACGTGCTCGGGACCTGGCGGGCGAGCGTCGAGGGCGGGTTTTGGCGATCCTCGGATCCAGTGACTCCCGAGGAGGTGTTCACCTACTGGCACGCGCCGTGGGAAATGTGGTGGGGGGAGCAGCCATTCACAGTCACCCCGGAGTATGTGGCCAGCTGGATCGAACGCAAGTTCTCGCCGACCGGTCCCTCCGCCAACGCTTTTCGATACATCACCGCATCGCCCAACTACACGATCATGAGCCGGATCGAGATAGCCGCAGCGTCGATAATCGCAGAGCTGGGTGCCACCAATTACTGGGGATCGATCGCGGCCGAGTTCTTCGAAGGCGCGGCCCCGTTCACCGCGATGGGCAAGCTCGACCACGCGTTCTTCGCCGAACGTCAGGCGGCGAGCAGCAATGCATGACGTGGCGAAGAAGCGGGAGGGGTGCGGCGCAGCGGAGAGTGCCGCAGGTGATTGGACGTCGCAGCGGGGCCGACACGCAACGATGGAGAGTGGTTATGCCTGATTGGACCGCCTGGCCGTTTCCCGCCGAGGACCCCTACCCGGCCTACCATGCCGCCCGCGCACAGGCGCCCGTCCAGTGGAATGAGCGGCTGGGCGCTCACCTGGTGCTCTCGCACGAGCACGCGGCAACTGTGTTGCGCGGCCCCGAGTGGAGCTCCGACCCGCGCAACAGCCCCGAGCTGCTCGCCTCCCTCGGCGGCTCGGGGTCGGGCTCGGCGCTGTGGAGCGAATCGCTGCTGATGAGCGATCCGCCGGCCCACACCCGGCTGAGGAGTGCCGTCAACCGCTTCTTCACCCCGCGGGCGGTGCAGAGGATTCGTGGGCGCGTCGCCGTGATCGTGGATGCGGCGTTCGCCCCCCTGGCCGAAGGCGAGTCGATCGAGCTGATGAGCGAGCTGGCCTACCCGATCCCGCTGGCGGTGATCGCCGAGCTGTTCGACGTCGGCCTCGAGGGCGCGGAAGTGATCCGTGCCGAGACCCCAACGCTGGCGCGGATGCTCGAGCTCGACCCAACGCCAGCGGAGCTGGAGGCGATCGGCACGGCGGCGATGACGGTGATGCTGTTTCTCGTGCCGATCGTCGCCGAGCGGCAGCGGGACCCGGGCGAGGACCTCCTGAGCGCGCTGATCCATCCTCCCGATGGCGGCGTGGCGCTCCAGACCGAGGAGATCATCACGATGTGCCTGCTGCTGCTGGCCGCCGGCCATGAGACGACATCGAACCTGATCGGCAACGGCACACTCGCGCTGTTTGAGCATCCCGAGCAGCTCGACTGGCTGAGGCGCCACCCCGCCCAATCACCTGGAGCCGTCGAGGAGCTGCTGCGCTACGACAGCCCCGCTCAGGTCGCCTCCCGCGTCGCCCGCGATGACCTGGTGCTCGGCGGGGTGGAAGTGCGCAAGGGGCAGCAGGCACTGGTCGTCCTCGGCGCCGCCAATCGCGATCCTGCTCATCACCCCGACCCGGACCGCCTGGACCTAACACGCACCGGGCCGTCTCATCTCGCGTTCGGCTACGGCCCGCACTTCTGCGTCGGCGCCGGCCTTGCCCGGCTGGAGGCGCAGGAGACGTTCAATCGCCTTGCGCAATCCGGGTTGACTCCGACAGCCGGTGGCTGGTTGTATTCTCGGGATCCTTCGCGCACCTTCCGGCGACTGCAGAACCTGCACATCGTAGGCAGCCCGAACTACACTCAACGGGTGCCCGCATGACCCGATACACCCCATCTCTGTACCCACGCGAACGGCGATACAACCCGTTCATCCGCGAGCGGAAGATGACGGTGCTCGGAGTGGGCTTGCATGGGGGGCGGATTCTCAGCGCACTGGAGCTTCCCTGGTTTACCCTCTTGCCGCCCAAAGGCTTCGGCGTGCTCACCACGATCGGCCGCAAGACCGGCAGGCTGCGGCGTAAATGTGTGCGAGCCACGCGGCGTGGTGACAGTGTGTACCTCGTGTCGATCGGCGGGCAGGACATCGCCTGGTTGAAGAACATCCACACCAACCCCAAGGTCTCCGTGCGGATTCCCGGCGGGACGTTCACGGGCAGAGCGCGGGAGTTGACCGATCCGCTGGAGGCCGAGCAGGCCCGGAACGCATACTGCGAGTCGGTGCACGTGGTCGACTACATGGCGTGCATGAACTGGCGCAAAGGACGTCCCACACGCTCGAGGATCGAAGACCTCACACGCGGCTGGTGGGAGGAGGGCGTTCCGCTCGTCGTCGAACTCGACATTCAGGCTCGTGCCGGGGGGACCGGCGCCTGACGCACAACGCCTGGGTGGGATCCTGACGCACAACGCCTGGGTGGGCTCCCGCTAGGCCGAGCGTGCGTTCATCCCGGCGGCAGCCCTGCGCGCCTCGGCGAACGTCACGAGGCGCCGGCGATCCTCGTCCCACAGCTTGAGCCCGACGGCCCGCAGGGCATCCCACAGTCGGAGCGTGGGCACCGTTTGGAAGATCGCGTTCTCGTCGTGCGCGCGGCGCAGGTTGTAGTTGGGGATGCGCGCATTCAGGTGGTGCACGTGGTGGTAGCCGATGCTCCCGGTGCAGAAGCGCAGCGGAGCGGAGAGTTTCAGGAAGGAGCTGCCGCGCAGCGCGGCGTCGCGGTAGTTCCACTCCTCGCCGCTCTCCCAGTACGCATCCTCGAACTGGTGTTGGACGTAGAACAGCCAGATGCCGATCGAGCCGGCCAGCAGCGCGGGGGGGCCGCACACGAGCAGGTAGTCGCGCCAACCGATCGTCAGGCAGAGGAGGCTGACGATCGCGGCGAGCGCCACGTCGGTGG